>JARHZY010000018.1 GCA_029264655.1 Helicobacter sp.
GCCTTTTCTTTTTTAGCTTGGTATTTTTGATATATTGCAGTTTTGCGGATAAGTCTTCTTAATCCCATGTGTAATCCTTTTATTATGATGTGGTGGTTATTATAGCATAAGAGTGTAATTAATAAAAATATTGAATTGCAAAAATATGTTATACAGAATGTGGCTAAAATTATAAAAAATCATCGTATATTTATGTGTTAATTAGGGAGATATATAAAAATTTGATATTACAATGAAATGCATGAATATTAAAATAGTATTAAAATTTATAATTTTCAGTGCAATAATTTTTGTTTTCTAGTTTATTTTGTAATATTTATGTTGTTTGTTGGCAAAAGTGTAAAAAATATATTTATTTTTCTGCATGCATAAGGCAAACAGGTATGATACCTCGAACAGAATTAATACAATAAATTGAATCTGCGGTATAAAGATCCTTTTCATATAGGATTGCTTCTGTGCAAATACCATAATTTAAAAGCATATTACGCAATGTGCCTTCCAAAAGCCCAACACTACTTGCAGGCGTATAGTATTTGCCTGCTTTTTCTATTAATATATTGCTCCTTGATCCTTCTGTAAGCGTGCCATGCGTATCTATATAAAGATAATCAAAGCATTGATTATTTATAATACTTTGTGTTGCCCTTTTAAAATGTGCTCTTTGTGTTGTTTTATGTTGGTTTAGAGTATTTGCTGTGTTTGTTCTTATAGCAAGCATGGCATATGTATTTGTTATGGGATGTAATGGTTGTAATGTGCATGATAATGAGCCATCATATGCTAAGAGTAGGCGGCAAAGTGCAAGATAATGTGTGTTGTAATTGTTATGTTTATCCGTGTGTAATAACATTGTAAGATGTTGCACGCAATCCCATAAATGTGGATATTCTTTTGTAAGTTGTATTTTAGATTCTAAATCTGTGATATATGATGTTGTTTGCATATTTGTTATATGTAGCGATTTTAAAAGTTGGAGTGCATGTATAAGTGTAGGAACTTTTCTTTTATGATATATATGTGTAGAATTTGTGGTGTTGCAAGGTATATGAGTTTGTGTTGGTAAGTTATAAATAAAAGCTTCTAAGTGTTTGTAGGGAAAGCCTAATTGTTTTGCACTTTTACAAAGACGCTGTAAATGTGGGCGAAATAAAAATATGGAGTCATTATAAAGCAACATAGTTTCAAAGAGTGAGAAATTATGGTATAGCACAATTACTTTCCTAGTAGAATTGATGATTAGAAGTTTATGATAAATTATTTTTATGATTTATGATTGATAACGCATTATTTCTTGTTCTAAAGATTCTATAAAAGCCTTTGAATAAGGGGCATCTTGCGGTAAAGATTCTTTCATTTTAATCAGATTGGCTATATAATCATTGAATTGTAACATACCCTTTGTGAGTTCAAATTTAAGAAAAAGCCAATATGTATTCAATACATCACTTTGGCAATAAAAATCAACTTGTGCTAAGTTATTATCTCTAAAAATAATTTCATGCACTTGTGAGCCACACACTTCATACTTTCCCATAATGCCAGCCATTTTACATAAAGCATCAAGGCTAAGTGCGCGTGTTGCACCATAATTACCTAATGTATCATATAAATCAAGGTGAAAACGTTCGCTATAGCGTTGGCGGTAATTTTCCCACTTATTTTTACCAAATTGAGGATTATCTACTTCATAATATCCAAAAAGATTAATATTATATTTGAGTGCACGCACACCAATAAGTGGCATATCATAACCCCTACCATTAAAGCTTACTAAACGAGGATTCTGCTTGTTTAAGAAAGCACTAAATTCTTGCAACAATACTTCTTCTCTATCTGCCAAAGGAGTATTTTTTGCAAAATGTCCTACTTTAATAAAATTGCCAAAGTCATCTGCTAAAACACTTGCTATTGATATAATTTTATGAAAACTAAGGGGTAAAAACTCACTGCCACTATTCTCTTTTTGAGCTGCAAAAGCTTGTTTGCAAATATCCATAGGATCGCCTTCATAATGGAATATTGCTTGTAATAATTCTATATCAGGCACACTTTCAATATCAAATACACAAATCATTTATAATCCTTAATAGCTCATATACACTATTATACAACTACCTTATGTAAAATATATGCATATTGCAAAGTATAGTATAAAACTTTATTTAATTATTACTTTACAATAAAAAGGCTAATAAAACAATTGCAATATTTAGATATTACCAGCTTTCATTTCTACCATCATTTTATCAAATGCATCTTTAGTGCCGGGTCGCACAGGTTGTAAAAAGCTTACAAATATAATAGCAATGCTTGCACATATAAAGCCCGGGACAATCTCATAAATTGGTAAAAATTCATAAAGAAAATTTTTATGCAAAACAACAACAATAGCACCTATTACCATACCAGCAATAGCACCCATACGCGTCATGCGTCTCCAAAAAAGTGAGAATAAAATAACACTACCAAAACTAGCCCCAAATCCAGCCCATGCATATGCTACAATACTAAGAATGCTTGAATCTTTATTTGTAGAAATAAAAAATGCAACAAAAGATACAGCTAAAACACTCGCTCTACTAAAAAACATAACTTGCTTTGGTGTTGCATCAGTTTTTAGAATCTTTTTATAAAAATCTTCTGCTACAGTTGAAGCTGATACAAGAAGTTGGCTACTTGCAGTACTCATGATAGCCGCCAACAATGCAGAAAGCAATATTCCAGTAACCCAAGGATTAAAAAGTGTTTGCGACATAACAATAAAAATTGTTTCAGGATCGCTAAAATTGAGATTAAATTTTGTAACATATGCAAGCCCTAGCATACCAACAAAACATGCACCAATAAGGCTTATTATCATCCACGACATACCGATTGCAGTAGCCTTTGGAATATCTCGTGTCGAACGAATAGACATAAAGCGAATAATAATATGTGGTTGTCCAAAGTAGCCAAGCCCCCATGCAACAGCCGATAAGATACTAAGAAATGTAACGCCTTGAAAAAAAGAAAAATGATTCTTTTCTTCCAAAGATGTGGCAATCGCAGAATCTATACCAGCAATAAGCGTCTCTAATTGCTTATGAATATCTTTTGGTGGTTGTGCCAAAGAATCCCTTATTGCTATTGCGTCTTTAGTGAGTGTGCTAAATTCTTTTTTTGCATTGCTTATTTCACTTAATGTGCGTAAAGATTCTATAAGCATTGGGAGATTATGTTCTAAATTTACTAGAGACTTGTTTGCTTGTGCTTGTTTGATTTCATCAAATATCGCATTCATATCAGTATCAAGATATTGTTGTGTTTTTGATACACGTTCATTATGCATATCATCACTTTGTTGTATATAGCCATTTGCTTCATTCAAACTACCAATATTATTAAGCATTACAATAGGCACGATAAAAAGGGCTAACATCATTAAAACACCTTGTAAAAGGTCAGTCCAACAAACCGCTAAATACCCACCAAAAAATGTATAAATTACGATAATGCCAGCACCAATCATTAAAGAGATTTGGTAATCAATATGGAAAGTTTGTTCAAAAAGCTTTGCCCCAGCAATAAGTCCAGATGAAATATAAAAGACAAAAAATACAAGGATAACGATTGCTGATACTAAACGCAGGATATGTTTATCATCAGAGAATCTTGTTTCAAAATAATCAGGAATTGTAATGGAATTATCAATGGCTTCTGTATAGATTCTAAGCCGTTTTGCTACAAATAACCAATTAAGCAACATACCTACACTCAAACCAATAGCAATCCAAGCATTTAAAAGCCCACCAACATATAATGCACCAGGTAAGCCCATAAGTAGCCAGCTACTCATATCAGAAGCCCCGGCACTAAGGGCACTTACGGTTGGACCCATACTCCTTCCACCAAGAAAGAATTCTTCAGGGTTTTTTGTCTTACGCCAAAAATAAAATCCAATCCCTACCATAATTATGGCATATAAACCAAATGTGGCAAAAATTGGAAAACTTAAGCTTTGCACTTGCAATGTATTCATAATGTCTCCTGTTCATGTTAATCTACATAAATTCATAGTTTCATAATAATATAATTTGTTAAATCTGTTTCTATTTGTCTTTGAAAAAATGATATAAAGTCTAGTCAAGTAACATTACGAATAGTAATTTATAGGTAGTTATAAACTTAATATTCCTAGTGGTATAAAGGTATTGTTGGGATTTTATACTTTTAAGGAGTATAAAAAGCACTATAGACTAAGATTAAAACCCTTCTTATCTCAATTATTTTCTATATTTAAAATTTACTATTCAATAAAATGAATTTATAGAAAAACATGATAGTAGAGATTATTGAACGACTTACTCTATTTTAGCTCATTACACAAAAACAAAATCTTAAGAATAGCATATGACATTAAAAATCTTTATATTAAAATGTAGGTATTTCATAGTTTTAAATATTTTAGGGAAATTCTTTAAGTAACAAGTAGGGCAATAAAATATACCCATAAAAAAGGGCTTTCACATAAAATTATTGCTATGAGATAATATTTAGAATCTATAGGCATATTTACCTACAATACTATATGAAATAACACTCTTTGGAGCATATAGTTTTTCAATATAATTAGGTGCTGCTGTAAAAACCCATTGTTGGTTAATAATAACACCAAACTCTAAAATATTATTGGTATTTATATTGTATTGCACACCAAAATTAGTCATTGTGGTAGAGTAGTTTTCAGTGTAGTTGTCAAATTGAGTGTTATTAACAACA
>JARHZY010000008.1 GCA_029264655.1 Helicobacter sp.
AAGGTTCGTGTTATTTGCAAATGCACTACTACTAGCAAGCAAAAGGCATAAAGCAACACTTATTTTTTTCATTATATAAAAACCTCATTAATATAAATATCTCTGCAATCTTAATAGATACAGAACATATAAACTTCTTTAATTATAGAGAAAAAAACTTAAAAAAAACTTAATTATTGAGTAAATATACATCGTTTTTTTATATCTTTAATAATATACGCACTATAACTACGCTATACACTATAGATTATTCTCTTTTATGCTAAGAAGCAATATGTAAAATATATGTTATATAACATATATATTTATGTTACTATTATAAACATATTATCTATATATGTGGTTAAAATTAAACTTTTACAAGCCTTTTTAGTTGCAATTGGAGTAGAACATATAAAGACTTGTTGGCGTGCAAATATAAAACGACTTTTACATGAAGTATCATATAGAGTTGCAAAGCATTGTGCATTATAGATAAAATGCAAAATATTATTTGGTTACCATAAAGCTAATAAGATAGTAACAAATATAGAACATTTATTGGAAGTTGTGCTATAAATAATTTGTTTGTTATTTGGGAGATTCTAAAAAATATATATTTTTATATGTGGAATATTATAAAATTTGATTTATTAATTGGAATAATTGCAATCTTTATATAGGATTCGTTGATTGCACTATGCTATTTTATAAGCAGACGATAATGCAGTAAAAATACAGCACTACGCCAAAAATTAGCTGGTATTGTTTCAAATGTATTTGCACTTTCTGCAAAACCGGGCAAAGAAAGATAAGAAAAAGGTATGCCAAGCCCAAATTCTATTCTATGTATATTATAAAATGTTAAATTCATGCCAAGATTTAAAGAATAATCCACCTGTAAATTATAATTCCATAAATAGCTTGCAGGATAATAGTTACCATGTTGTGGGTGAGTTGCATAGGGACGATAATACATAATGCCGATATTAAGCCCCATAAAACCACCAATATAATGCTTGAAGCTATTACCAAGTGGAAATTCAAACAACACATCAGCACTCATAAATGCAAGCATATAAAAACTTTCTAGATTGCCCTTACCCCCATAAGGATTTGGCACTAATGAAGTCATACCATTTTTAATATCATAAGTATAAACATCATTAAAAAATGAAGTAAAAAGCCCGCCATAAAGCCGTGTGCCTACATAATGATTAAAAAACTTTTGGTAACCACCACTCCCACCATACACAAGCGGTGTAATACGTGTTACTACAAGCTGATTATCACGATAACCACTTGTATAAATATCTAACACTCCCATACTCACACCAGCAAATAGCCCACTCTTTTTTAATGCATCATTATAACTTTGTGCTAGAGCATTAAACCGTTGGGCACTTGTTTTTTTATCAATATAATTGCCATATGGCACACTTGTTTGTTGTTTTGTTCCAAGTTGCTCTTTTAGGCTAAATACTTCATAGCGTAAAGATTGTAGATAACGTAATTGTGCGTCATGGCTTTTTTGTATCGGTTTGGCTTTTTTCGTTGCTATTTGTTTTTCTTGTGCTTTTTCTTCTTTTTCTTCTTGTTTTTGTTCTTTTTTCTTCTCTATTTTTATATCTGTAAAAGAATTAACTCTATACTTACTTTGTTTGCTTTTTTGCACATTAACACGTTTTTTGGTGTTTATGTTTTCAGAATCTATGGCATGTAAATATGGTATATAAATAAGAAAAATAATCATATAGACTATATGTAAATGTTTTAAAATACCCATGAATAACTCACTATATAGCTAGGTTCATAGGTATTGGTCATATTGCCTGAAAGTGTTGCAATTGGCACCATAAAAATACGTTCAATTTCTAAGCGTTGGTGTTTGGTATAGCTCCAACTAGCACCTATATGTAAATTCAAACATATGCTATGCGTTTGTGCTGAAAAAGTGTGGGTTTGACCTGATTGTATTTGTTTGGCAAACATATAACTACCAGCACCAAATCCCGCAAAAAAACCAAAATAATGATTAGCAAAAAGCATAGGAATATCATACACAAGTGAAAAACGCATACCATAATAGTTGTATAGCATATTTTTTTTGTCGTGATATGCATTCCCATAAATTTCAAATAATTCAGCCTTTAATCCCAAATTATTATAAAAGTAACGCAAATAACCAAGTTTTAATATCGCTCCAGCACCTACACTATTTATATCTATACCAAGGGCTTGTGCATTATACCTAAATCCAAGCACAGCCCCAATACCCACATAATACCCACTACGTTTTGCATTTATGAGCCAATTTTTCTTTTTTTGTTCTAGCAGAATAAGTTGGGATCTCAACATATATGCCTCTTTTTCAAGTTCATGAATCTTTAATGCAATATCTTGCTCTTTCTCTGTTATATCATGATCTTTTAATTGCGAATAATCATAAGTTGCGGCAGTTGGTTTTATTGCTTGCATTGCAGCATCAAAGCGTGAATCTTGTTGATTTTGTTGTCTTTGTAGAAAATAATGCGTTTGTTCATATTGTAATGAATAGTAAGGGAGTGGCAATGAAGAATCAAGGATGCTTTGAGTGTCTTGTAAAAGTATATTAGAGAGAAAGGTATCTTTATGGTTATGCGTGTTTATTTGTTTTTGTTTTATAATATCTTCTTGTGTAGTTTGCTCTTTAGCATAAATATGTGTGATGCATAACAATACAATGATAAAGTAGCTAGATATTGCTTTTATAATACTTGTATATTTTTTAAAAAACATATATCCACCCCACACCAAGATTCATTGGTTTTGCAAAATCACCTGAATTTAATTCGCTTGGATTCTGCACAACACCATCAAGTTTGCGTGTAATATAGCTACCATAATGGTAAAAAAATGTTTTAAATCCAAGCTCAATTTTGTGCCGCTCATATATTGAAAAGTATAGGAGCAAAGAAATATTAGAAGCAAAGCCATCTAGTCTATCCCAATATTTATCATTATAAGTCATATAGCCAATGCCAAATCCACCACCAATACCAAAACGCACACTATGGGCAATTGGAATCTCATACATTACTTCTGCATTTACATTTGTTGCACTAAAAGAGCTATGCATAAAATCCACATAAGGATCATTTTTCAATGAGGATAAAATATTGCTTGCTATAAATGCATCAAGATAAATCTTTAATCCAACTTGCTTACTTGCAATACCAAGAAAATTTTGAAAACCAAGCTTTAAATTAAGTGTGGGTAATACATTTACATTATCTGCTACTGCTGCAAAAGTGCTACCAATTTGCATACCAAAGAAAAGTTGTGTTTTGTATTCGCTACGTTCTATTTTATCTAATGCGTGTTTGCGTTCTATTTGGTTTTGTGCATCATTAATGCCAATTTGCAATGTTTCTATGGGTGCTTGTTTGGGTTCTATAGTGTGCATTTGTTCGCGTTCATATACCTCTTGCATAGAATCTTTTACATGTTGCATACGTTCTATTGCATGCTTAATTGTTGGAGTATGTTGATCTTCTACTGGATTAAACATATCTGCTTTATCTTGTATTTGTGTTTTATGTGTTTCTTTTTGTGTTGTATTAGCATAAAGCATTATATATGCTATACAAAAATAACAATACAAGATTCTAAAAAACATAATCATATCCAATCGTTGCTGTGTAGCTAAAAAAGCCTCGCTCTAAGCCTTGCACGCTGCCAAAATAGATTCCTACTTTATGGTGATGGAGTGGATAACGCATGCTTATGCCAAGATTTATTCTATAAGCAGCCTCATATTTATCCCCATAAGGACTTATGGCAAGCCCTGTAATCTTTGCCCCTCCAAGCCCAACACCAAGATTCATGCCTGCAATATATTTTGTTTTATTTAAGAAATCCCAAAGCATATCAGCATTCATACCTGTAAAAAATAGCCCATTGCGTCCGAAATCTACACAAAAATCAATATAAATTTGATATCCAAAACGATTAATTGGGAATACATTGCCTGTATATTTTTGATAACCAGCACGTAATCCAAAGAGACTAAAATTTACTGCTGTATGTTTTATACCCTGCATGCCAATAATATTTGGATTCCCAAATAAAGGAAAAGCCATATTGAAACTTACACCATATACCATACCAATAAAGAAAGCATTTTTTTTCTCTGCAGCATCAACATCATGGATAATATTTGCAATATCTTTATCATAAAATTTATTACGCGTATGAATATAAGGATAATATTTAGAATCTAAATGACGATAATCTATGTTGTAGGGATTTGCTAAATCTTTTGTAGGCTGTATGGTAGTATTCTTTGTGGTTTGTGCATAAAGATTCTGTAAAACAAGAAAAAGCATACAAGAAGCAATAAATCTCACATATTTTCCTTAAGCACTACTATTGCGATGGTAATTTTAAAGAGTAAAAATAAATGTTATAAACTTGCATGAAAAACCCACATAAAACTAAAAGCTTGCATTTTATCGAAAAAAATCTAATATAGATAAAAAATCCATATTATGATTATATAAGATATAATGCTCTCATGCTTTCTTTACAATGATTATGTGTAATATTTGAGTTATACTTACCCTATGCTTTGCGATAGTATGAAAAAATGTAATTTTTATATCCCAATCTTTTTTATCAAAATTTTACAAGAGTTTCAGCGGGAGATAAACTGCGTTAGTTATCTCTATTAAATAATGAAGCAATTTCAATAACAATAGAATCTAGATTCCCACAGCACCATAAAAAGCATAGCATATAAAAATCTTATATTTGTATTATAAAATCCTTATAATAAAAATAGCATTTATCTCATAAAATATCTACCTAGAATACTAAAAAATTAAGCTATAATACACAAAGATTCTAATTAAAGGGCTTGTTATGTCTTATATAAATGTTAAAAAAATAATAGTAGGCTTTATATTATGTAGCATAGTAGCATTAGCAAATAATGCAGATAATACAAAAAAAGTAAATACTAACAATACAACTAGCTTAAAAGAATGTAAGAGCGAACAAGATAAAATGCAAGGTTG
>JARHZY010000089.1 GCA_029264655.1 Helicobacter sp.
TAATTGGAAGATTGTTTCACCAAGATTTATTGAATTAGTAGGAGATTTAATAAAAGATTGTGTGCAGTATTTAGATGTTGAGATAAGAAGTAAAGAAATAAATTACTATGATTGTAAAGTTATGCATGTAACAAAATCACTTGATGTTTTAGATTATAAGCATGCTGTATATACTTATATGGGTGATAATGATGAATATTTAAGTATTACTAAAGCCGCTTTAAGAAAATCTAAACTTGATGGAAGTCATATATTTAGAATTAAAGATGATGAAATACCTATTTTTGTATCAAGTGAATTTAGAAAAATAGTGAGAGAAAACAATTTATTAGGTTTTAGTTTTAGTGAAGTGTATGTGTATTAAAGTTTAGGTTTCAATCCACCTGCAATAGGGGGATATTGCATTAAAGTAGCTTTAGTATTACCTTATACTTATTCAAATCATAAGGTAAATATACAAATTTAAGGAGTAAGCAATAAAGCTTATCTTGTAAGTTATATCTAAAAAGAATAAGGTTAATTTTACACTTGCTAAAATAAAAGCTACTTCTCTATACAACAAATATACATAAATATTTCTATTAACATATAGCTTCCTATCTAAGCCCAATATAAAAACTTTTTATATATATCAAATAAAACTCAAATACTCATTCTAATAAATTTTAGCATTCTTATAACACATAATAAAAATGAGGAATGTAAAGCCAATGCAATATACTTCTTTTTTACAAATGATATTCCGTTACTAATAAATATAGCACACAAAAACCACTCAATATGAGATAGTAAGAAATGCAAAATAAATACCGCATATAACTATTATCTCCCTATTATATACAAGAATAAATATCTCTTTTATAGACACATAATGGATAAAATTATTGAATTTGCAATCTATTTTATTTCATACTCCAATATATACTTTTTAATAAGAGCGTATAAGATTTTAATATGCTTTTATTGTATTGAAGTCATAGTTATAATAGTAATATATAGTGTTTCTAACTTTTTAAAGTAAAATAGATAGCAACAGGGCACAACATTTTATATTTATAAAACTTCATAGTTTGTTTTGCTTTATTGTTGCAATAAAAAGGCTTTTTTATGTAAGTTTCATCATTGCATTATATAATCTATTGTAAATACTCCATAAATATGAAAACTTATATTATTTATCACCATATGAAATAAAATCTTAGTGAAGATATATAAAACATTGTATGTTCTCATTATTCTATATTATTATTCAAGATTATAATATTTGCTTATTGGGTAACAAAATAAGCTCTTTATTTACACAATGTAATCACAATGTAATGTATATCCATTCTACCACAAACACATATCTATATCCAAAAGCCCATTTAGATTCTAACATGGGAAAATATACATAATTAAAGTGCGATTTGTTCTGTGGCTATCATATCATTATTGGTTTGCACCTCTTGCTTAGGGAGTATATTATTATCCATATTTTTTTGTGATTCTGTTGCTATTTGAGACATATAGCTATCAAGATTGCGGATATAGCTACCCATTGAACCGCGTCCTCGCAATTGAGTATCAGCTTTTTCATAAGCATTTTGTGCACTCTCTAAAGCACGGCTAATCTTATCCATATTTTCTGTGAAACCTTCAAATTTTTTAACGAGTTTGCCACATTCATGTAAAATCTTTGTGATATTTTTGTCTTTAGCTTCATTACTCCAAATATGGTGGATAAGCCGTAAAATCACCATAAGTGTTGTCGGGGCTGCAAGAATGATACCTTTATTATAAGAATCTAAAAATAATTGCATATCATGTTGTAAAATCACACTATATGCACCCTCAATTGGCATAAACATAATAACAAAATCAAGTTGTCCATCTCCAATGCACTGCTGGTATTGTTTTAATGAAAGACTTTTAATGTGTTTTTTTACACTCTCAATATGTGCTTGTAAATGCATGTCTTTAGAATCTTGTGCATTATAATAACGTTCATATGCACTTAAACTCACTTTTGAATCAACAACAACAAAACGATTATGTGGCAAATGAATAACGACATCTGGTCGCAATAATTCTTTTGCTTCATTTTTGACATGCACTTGCGTATAATATTCTCTATTGCGTTGCAACCCGCTACATTCAAGCAAACGTTCTAAAATAACTTCCCCCCATTGTCCTTGTAATTTAGAATCACCACGCATTGCATGGGCAAGATTATTTGCATCAGTAGAAATCTGCAAGCTTGCCTCTCGCAAATGTTTTATTTCTGTATGGAGTGCAATATTGCGTTCGTGATTTTCTTTAGTATGCTGTGCTATTTCTGTTTTAAAACGTATAAGTTCATCACAAAGTGGTTGCAAGCTTATAGCTTGTTTTTCTTGAAATTGCCTATTCTTTTCTTCAAATAATTTTTCACTCATTTCATAAAATCGTTGAGTCATTATTGCCGCTTGTTTATCCTGATTTGCTTGTAACATTTCTTGCACAAGTATTTGCTTTTGTGCGTATTGCTCTTGTAGTTTTTGCTCTTGTTCTTGTAGGGCATAGGCAAGCATTTGCGTATGTTCATTTTTTATTGTTTGTATTTGTGCTATATGCTCATTTTTACTTGCTTCTAGCATATATTGCATTTCTTGATTTTTTTCTTCAAGATGTTTTTGTGTGAGTGTAAAAGCCTGCTCATTCAGTGCATGCTGCATGAGTATAGACTTTAGACGTTTCTTATAATATAGTAATACCATAAACATAAGCAATACGATACAAAACCAACAGATATGCACAATCCATAGAGTTTCCATTTATTCCACCTTCTCTTTATAATATCAAAATATCCTTACATCGCCATTTTTTATATACGATAAAAAGCTTGTTGCATAAGCACCACTTGGTAATGTAAAACTCATATCCACATGTGCATGCTCTTGATGGTATGCTATGTGCAAATCATGAGGATATACCCATGCATAGCGTCTTGTGCCATGTGCCATAATCTCATGGCAAAATTTCTCTTCAATATGCAAAGCATAGTCTTTTGCAAGTTTTACATGGCATTTTTTTTGTTTTTTTGATTCTGTGTTATCTGTATGGCTTGTTTGATGGCAACCCATACCGCTTAATAAACCTGTAATACTAATATCGCCTTGATGCAAACGTTTTATATCATGGGATAAAATCTGCTTTATTGTTATTTCTTGTGGTTGCATGCTAGCTACTTGTTTCTCGCCAAAATAAAAGAATTTACCATGTGGGTAATGCATACATACATCACCTATGAGTGGTGTAAGTGGCAATGCTGCTTTATGTAATATTTCTATAATTTCCCTATCCATTGTAATATTATAAATACTAGTAAGTGCTTTTATAGAATCTGTGAGATTAAAATTATGCATAATACTACTTATCTTTAAACGTTCCTCAAGCCATAAATTAAAATATACACTTTGTAGGCTTGATATGAGTAATTGTTGTAATGTGCTTTGTTTATTTGGCGGTTTCTTAATCTGCAAAGCCTGCATATAATTATCACCGAAATTACCAAAACGTTGGTAGCCAAAAAAGTTTGGAAATCCATATTGCTGTGCAGCAAATGCTT
The DNA here is from genome assembly GCA_029264655.1 of Helicobacter sp. GTDB lineage: Bacteria > Campylobacterota > Campylobacteria > Campylobacterales > Helicobacteraceae > Helicobacter_A. The sequence goes on from JARHZY010000089.1 coordinate 3,590, forward strand.
CTTCTTGAATGCGTTCAAAATGCTGTGGCATCACTTTTTTAAGACGGATAATAAAGTGATTACCCCGTAAATGTCCAATTTTTATTTTATTCTCATGCAAACAAGATTCTATGATTTTTATTTGTGGGATTGCATGCACTTGTGCTTGATTTGCCATAAAGGCTTTATTTGGGACAGATATATACTGATAGGTAAGTGCATTTTTATCTTTTAATCCTGCATATCCAATTGCTTTTATCTGAAGTTGCAATGCTTGTGCTATAAGCCCAACACATTGCAATGTGCTTAGATTTTTTTTTCTAATTTTTAAGATTCTGTGTTCGCCACTATTGCTAAATGGATATAAAGGCAACTCTTCTACAATAAAATCACGAGCATTATGCGTAAATAAAAATGGAATTTTTGGATAAGATTTACCATAGAATCTTTGTTGTGTATTATATTGTTGTAAAAGCCTTAATGTATGTTGTTGTGTATGTGATAATGCTTGTTCCATAAATACAAAAATTCCTTATAAAATATTAAAGCATAATTAAAGCATAAAAATACCAATAGTATTATAAAATTACAAGGCACAAAATAATGTATTGACTATGTTTTTAGAAAACACTCAAATCGCATGGTAGCTACCATGCTTCACCAATACCTATAAGAATGCAGCTTGTAAGATATGGGGCAGCACAATAAGCAAAGACTTTACTCCCTTTGCCAATCCCATGTAATGCAGAATAATAACGTTGTGCAAACTTAAAATAACGCACTTGTGCCTTTTTGTCTCCAATCTCATCAGCTAAGATTCCACCAACACTAACACCATCAAGCTGATTATGTTGGCTTACCCATTGGATATAAAACATTGAAAGAATAATATAGGTATGATAGCCATGCATTTGCCCTAGATTCATTTGTGTAAATGCAGCATGAGAAATCACCTTTTTACCATTAAAACGCACAAAATTATATTGCCTTGATTGCTTATCAACTTGATTGTAATAGGCTTCTAATTTTTTTTCATTACGCTTTAAGACTTCACTTGCTTCCACATTCTTCCAAGTTTTATTTTCATTATATTTTCTTTGCATTACCTCATTAGTAAAAAGAATATGAAAACTGAAAAAAAGTAACAATATTATGCGACGCACATCTAGCCTTTCTCAATATTTTATATTCTCGTTATTGTAGCTTAAAAACATTATGATACAATCTTATTTTATCATTTTAACCCAAGGCTTTGATAATGGATAAACATTGGAATGAAGAATGTGCAGTTGTTGGTATATTTAATTGTGATGAGGCGGCACTTATGGCATATTATGCCCTTTTTGCCATGCAACATAGAGGACAGGAGGCAAGCGGCATTGCTGTAAGTGATGGCAACAATATCACAACACAAAAGGGACAAGGACTTGTAACAAAGGTTTTTACAAAATCAAAGCTAGAGAAATTTAAAGGTGATAATGCAGTAGGACATAATCGCTATGCTACTGCAGGAGCGGATTCTAATGGTGATTGCCAACCTATTTTTGCACGTTATGGTTTAGGTGAAATCGCTCTTGTGCATAATGGAAATCTCACGAATGCACGCACAATCCGTCGCACACTTACGCAACAAGGTGCTATTTTTCAAAGTAATTTGGATACAGAGGTTATTATCCATTTAATTGCACGTAGCTCAAAAAAGCATTTAACTCCACGTATTATGGAATCATTACATGAGATTGAAGGAGCATTCTCGCTTGTTATTTTAAGCCGTTCTAAAATGTTTGCAGTGCGTGATAGATTTGGCTTGCGTCCTTTAAGCTTAGGAGAGATTACAAACAAAGATGGCACAAAAGGCTATATTGTTGCAAGCGAAACTTGTGCATTTGATCTTGTAGGCGCAAAATTTATCCGCGATATTGAGCCGGGTGAATTAATCGTATTTGAAAAAAATCGTAACAATGAAACAAAGCTTATAAGTATAAAAGTATTTGAAGAAATCCCAAAACCTTGTGTTTTTGAGTATATTTATTTTGCACGACCAGATAGTGTTGTATTTGGTAAAAGTGTATATATGGTGCGTAAAAATTTGGGGAGGCAACTTGCCCTAGAGCATCCTATCCATGCTGATATTGTTATGCCTGTGCCAGATAGCGGGCTTGCTGCTGCAATAGGCTATAGCGAGCAAAGCAAGATTCCATTTGAGCTTGGATTAATTCGCAACCACTATGTTGGACGCACTTTTATTGAACCAACACAAGAGCTTAGAGAGCTTAAAGTCCGTTTAAAGCTTAATCCAATTCAAGAAGTTATTGCAGATAAAAAAGTTATAGTTATTGATGATTCTCTTGTGCGTGGCACGACAAGCCGTGCAATTATGCAGTTATTAAAAAAAGCAGGTGCAAAAGAAGTGTATTTGCTTATTTCTGCACCGCCAACTATTGCTCCATGCTATTATGGTGTTGATACACCAAGCAAAAGTGAGCTTATATCGGCAAATAAAAGTATTGATGAAGTGCGAAAATTTATAGGTGCAGATTATCTTGGCTATCTCTCATTGAAAGGTTTAAAAACAGCGGTTGAACCACACCAATATAGCTATTGCCAAGCATGCTTTGATGAAAATTATTTACATACAATAGAATCTACAAAATAAAAGGGGAATAGGTGAAAATAATGCTAACAGTTGGGCGATATTTTAAACAAAGATTTGGCGAAAAAGTGCGTAAGATTCCAATATCTCTTAGTGGTTTTACTTGTCCAAACATCGATGGAAGTGTAGCAAAAGGTGGTTGCATTTATTGCAAAAATGAAACCTTTTCACCTTCACTTGTAATGAAAAAAAAACAACAAGATTCTGCATTACATAGCGACATACAAATAGACCAAACAGCTAAAGATTATGAGTATATGCAAGATTCTACAACGCAACATACCACAATTTTACAACCACAAACAAACACCATAAAAAATATAAAGCGTTTAAAAATGAACTTCTCACTCACACATAATCCTTTATTACCCACACAATTACAAGAGCTTGAAACCCAATTTCATTATCATGCAAATTTTCATAAAAATAAATATGGAATCAAAAAATACATGGTATATTTCCAAAGCTTTACTAATACTTATGCACCATTTGATACACTACAAACACTTTATACAAAAGCCCTGCAACTCCCAAATGTTGTAGGCATGAGTATAGGGACACGTGTAGATTGCGTAGATTCTAAATTATTGGATTTTTTAGGGCAGTTTGTCCAAGCAGGCAAAGAAATATGGCTTGAATATGGAATCCAATCTATTTATGAAGAAACACTAAAAATAACAAATCGTGGGCATACTATGGATGGTGTAGCCACACTCTTTCAAGAAACACGAAAACGCGGTATTAAGGTGTGTGCGCATTTGATTTATGGTTTGCCTAATGAAAGTGTAGATATGATGATACATTCACTTGAAACCATTTTAGATTATGGAGTAGATTCACTAAAAATTCACCCTCTATATGTTGTAGAAGGCACAGCACTTGCTCGTATGTATAAAAAAGGGGATTATACTCCAATTACTTTAGAAGAATATGGTGAAGCAATCGCTCGTTCTCTAAAAATCATTCCTCCAACAATTATTGTGCAACGCGTAAGTGCAGGTGCACATGATGAAAGTTTGCTTGCACCAACATGGTGTTTTGATAAAAATATACAAATGCGTTATTTACGCGAAAGATTAAAAAAAGAAGGGATTGATTATTAATTGATGGCTTTTTAAACCTTTTTTATTAAAAATACTTCTACAATATCTTAAAAACTAGCTTTATAAAGATAAAAATGGTAATATTTGTAGTTGAGATTCTGTGATGATGTAAATATCATGAAATCTAGAATACAAAACACACAATAAAAGGATAAACATGCCAAGAGATATTCATAAAAGTAAAGAGTATTTTACTCAATATATTGCAGATAAAAAAGATAGTTTAGAAAAGTGGAATGAGGATTGGTGTATTTTAGAAGATAATTTTAAGATAGCAACAGCAATGTATTCAAGAGGTGATGAAGATTTAGAATCAATTAAGCAAACATTCATCACAGCTTTAAATAAATGGGATAAGGATTTTGAGATAGATATAAAATATCAACCTGATGATCATGTTCAATATCTTGCAGTAATGGTAATATGTGATATGGATACTTCTTGGGTATTAAATAGACTTAATGAAGCAAATTCTAATGATTGGTTATTACACTATCTAGCAAGTAAAGGACAAGATAAAGATAGTGC
>JARHZY010000044.1 GCA_029264655.1 Helicobacter sp.
TAATTCTAATGGAATCTTTTTATCAAATCCTAATCTCACTTTTACGCTATATACTTTTTTATTTCCATATTGACGAATAGTTTGTAGTAGGGAGCAAAATTTATCTAAATCTTTTAGCAATGCACTGCCATTGCCATGATTAGCAACCTTTGGGGCAGGGCAACCACAATTAAAATCTATAATATCTACCCAATCAAGCGTATTAATCTTTTCAATAGCTTGTTTTAATATCTCATCTTTACTACCAGAAATTTGTAAAGCAAATGGAATCTCATTTGGACTTTTTAAAGCCATTTTAAGCGTTTTTTCATTCTCATATACAAGGGCATGGGAGCTTATCATTTCACTAACCGTTATATCTACGCCAAAATCTTTTACAACCTTTCTAAATGGCAAATCACTAAAGCCTGCTAAAGGTGCAAGTATAAGCAATGGTGCGGGAAGTTTTTTTGTTTGCTTAAATGTATGAAGATAATGTTGAAGAGATTCTATATCTTTATAATGTGTTGTATAATGCAAATTTATCCTTTATTTTATTTTTATTATATCATATAAACAAAGTGTTTTATATAATGGTAATTTATGCTTAATACTCATGTTTTAAATTTGCTATAATTTTTACATATTATGGGTATAAATGAAACATACTTAATATCATTTTAAATTTTTAGGAGATTTTATAAAGTTGTTAATTGGCTTATGTTTTATTATATTAAATTAATAACATTTATTAGCCCTTGAGAGTAGGGTAATTACAAGTTTTCAATGGATAAAACATGATTTTAAAGATATTTTAAACTACACTTATTTTTTTTATGATTTTATGGCAAATAATAGGGGATATGATACTATGCTTTATGGGTATTTTGGTATGGCTCTCTCAAAAAAATTAGATATTTTTATAGAATCTAAATATTACAATATTTTACTACTACAAAATAAAATAAACTATTTGCAAACACAAACATTATAATATAATGTAGGATTATCATGGTATTTTTAATATGATTTGTATTTTTGTAATTCTTTATAATCACTATAACTTTTTATATGCTAAGATTATGTATTATAGGCGTTGTGCTATGCATATATTACTTGATTATGTTTGCAATAGTATAGTATTATGTGTATGATATGCTTTAGCTTATTGTTTCAATAGATTCTTATCTTATAGAGTATTACGCAAATTTAACTATAAACTCACACTATTTTGATACAATATAGAATAGATAATTATTATTTTTAAGGAGCAGATATGTTAGTTTCTGGGCAAGAGATCTTAAATAAGGCAAATAAAGAGGGTTATGGGGTTGGTGCATTTAATTTTGTGAATTTTGAAATGCTAAATGCTATTTTTGTAGCTGCAAATAAAGCAAATTCGCCTATTTTTGTGCAAGCAAGTGAAGGGGCAATTAAATATATGGGTATTGATATGGCAGTTGGCATGGTAAAAATTATGGCAAATAGATACCCACATATACCTGTAGCTTTACATTTAGATCATGGCACAAGTTTCCAATCATGCCAAAATGCAGTTGAAGCAGGTTTTACTTCTGTTATGATTGATGCTTCTCACCACCCATTTCAAGAAAATTTAGAAGAAAGTGCAAAAGTTGTTGCAATGGCACATGCAAAAGGTGTGAGTGTAGAGGCGGAGTTGGGTAGGCTTATGGGGATTGAGGATAATATATCAGTATCAGAAAAAGATGCTGTGCTTGTGAATCCAAAAGAAGCGGAGCAGTTTGTGCAAGAAACAAAGGTTGATTATTTAGCTCCAGCTATTGGCACTAGTCATGGAGCTTTTAAGTTTAAAGGAGAGCCAAAGCTTGATTTTGAACGTTTAAAGCTTGTCAAAGAATTAACAAAAATTCCTCTTGTTTTGCATGGAGCAAGTGCCATACCTGATTATGTAAGAGAGAGTTTTACTGCAAGTGGTGGTGATATTGGGAGCAGTAAAGGTGTGCCTTTTTCATTTTTACAAGAAGCAGTAAAAGGTGGTATTAATAAGGTAAATACCGATACAGATTTACGCATTGCTTTTATAGCAGAAGTAAGAAAACTTGCAAATAATGATAAAACGCAATTTGATTTGCGTAAATTCTTTAGTCCAGCTATGGAAGCTATGAGTAATGTTATTGCTGAAAGAATGGAGATACTAGGGAGTGCTAATAAAATCTAAGGATTATTGCCTATAATTATCAAGCAAAACATAATACTTTAGTATTTTATACTCTCTATAGAGTGTGGTAAGCCCACATGAATTAACCCATATATTCATTATTTTGCTAATATCTTAACTAGGTATTAATGGTTTTTTAGAAACCATAAAATTTTAATACAACATAATACATAAATAGGGTATTTTTAATATACTTTCGTAGCAGTAAGAATTTAAAAATATTGTTAGTTTCAAAAAGCCCCTATTGGTTTTGTGAATGCATGTTATATCTAATTCTTAGTATTTTAAAAATTAAAATTGAATGGCTTATGAAGCTGTGTTTTGCTTATAAATATTTGAATTGTATCTATAGCTTTTATAATTAAGAATCCTGCTAGATAAATAAGGCTTTTTAGAATCTTGTTAGTTTGATGGGTTTAAATTGTTATTCGATGAGAGTTTTATAAAGATTTGTATTTGTAATTTATTTTTTGCAATCTTTTTGCTTTACATAATATATTCTAATTATTTTTTATTGCTACCGCTATAAGTAAAGCCACATCATTATCTTTGCTATATGGGTAGGGCATTATGCGTAAATATAACCTTAGAATCTTTGTTATACCATATTTAAAAATTTTTTTTTATGGTAAAAAGCTTATATATTTGGTATCAGACAATTCCAAAACATCTTATATAGCGTTATTATAATGTGAGAATATTATCAAGTTATTATGAAAGTAGTATGGATAATATTATATCTTTATAAAGTTATTAGATTTGATTTTTTATTTTTAATGGTATATCATACCCACACCAATATATAAAGCTTTGATGATACGATCTCTATAAAAGTAGCACTTCAAAGTATGCTTATAAGATTCTGTAAAAATCTAAATAATATGAGAAAAGCACAAGGTATCACCATATCTACGCTTTACATCATGCTTAGTTTGCAAAAGAGCCCTATTAAAGTGCATTGTTTTATATAGAAAGCATACCTTTTATACTCATAATAAGCTTATTATCTTGCTTATATTGTAACTTTTTTGCACGTGATTTTTGCTATTAATTAATTTTTAGTAAATAATATTAAAAATTTTTAATAATTTTTATATAATTATAGTATCAATTATTATTTTATATTTGGAGTAGGTAATGCAAAATAAGCAATATAAAAGCCCCACGCATATTATCGCTATAATGGCTATTAGTTTTTCTCTAAGCACAATACTTTATGCAGAATCAAATAATACACAAACCCTATCTAGCACTGCACAGCAAGATAGTGGCATACAGACAAAACATCTTGATGCAGTCGTTACTTCTA
>JARHZY010000138.1 GCA_029264655.1 Helicobacter sp.
ACTCAAAGGCGATATGACCCCACTTCAAGCAAAAAGATTCTTTGAGAGATATGATTTATTAATCCATCAACCAAATACAGATTCGGGCTTCTCTGCCACACTATTTAAAGACAAAACAACAAAACAATATACTTTAGCTATTCGTGACACAGAGCCAAATAATATGGGTGATATAGGAGCTGATGCAAAACTTGTTATAAGTGGTATCCCTAAAAAACAATATTTTGATATGCTTTTATCTTATAATCAATGTATAGGTAAGATTCCTTTTTATGTAAATATAGATTCTAAAGAGTTTATAGAATCTAGAAAGGTAGTATAAATGAAAAAGTTTTTACATATTCTTCTATTATCTAGTGTTGCTTTGTTGTTTAATGGTTGTATTAGCGGTTGGGGATGGCTTGTGCCATATAACTTGCAACCAAGTTATCATGAATTTAAAAAAATGTGTAAGCTTAATGAACTACCAAATAATGAAGAGAAGTATAATAAGATTCTAAGTTATTTTGATTTGAGTTTGGATACACTAGATTGGGAAAAACTAAATGAGAAAATTTGGAAAATTCCAGAAGATAGTGGGGATTATAAAAAAGGAGTATTTGAATATGCAACACAAACAGAATTGCAACAATTAAGTTCTCGAATAAATGGGCGAGTATATTTTTATAGCGATAAATCAGAAATTAGCCAGCACAATACCAATGTAATGATATTACACATACTTTATTACACAAGACGCTATTTTCTAGATGGTAATGAAGGGAGTGGGTTTTATTGGAGTGAAGAAAGATTGGGTTGTGATAATGCAGATAATATGACACCAAAAGGAGCAAATAATGAACAATCAAGAACAGATTAAAAAATTAAAAGACAATGCAGAGTTAGCAATGGCTAGTTATGGATATTTTCATTTTATAGGAAAAGAGTTTAAGAGCAAATATATTAAAAACACAAATAGAAAAGATAACCCAACTATAACTCTCCATGATATTTTAGATATGACTTACAAAGAATATGAAGTTAAAGATACGGGTTGGATATTTGATGACGAACTCAAAGGCGAATTTGCCCCACTTCAAGCAAAAAGATTCTTTGAAAGATATGATTTATTAATCCATCAACCAAATACAAAATCTTGCTTTGGTATTACTTTATTAAAAACTTAGATAAAATTGATAAGTAGATAGGTATAAGAAAAGTGCTAGATAAAGATTCTCAAAATATATTAGCTATTCATAACATAGAATCTAAAAAGATAACTTATACTGCTAAATATAGACATTGAATGGATATTAGCCATTCGTGGCACAGGATATAATGATACAAAAGATTTACAAGCAAATGTAAAATTGGCTTTAAGATATACCCACTAACGACAATGTAATAATATGCTAAAACTCTAAAGACAATTAACTATGCTTATTAAAAGAATGTTTAATATCTGCATAAGCATGGCAGCAACATACTTCTAGCATGATTATTACTATAAAAAATATCGATAAACTTTTACTTATTTAAGTCGTTTAAAAAATAAAATAGAATGATAAAATGATACACAAACTTCCAATATCCCTACAAAATCTAGCTTACAATACTTTTTATACAAAATAATTAGATAAACAAAAGCTACAGCAATACTTCACATAACACCCCATAAAATACTATGCTATAATTATAATCCAACTAAACAATATAACTTAATTATAAAGGAATGATATGAATCTTACCATTATGCCAATACAACATGCAATACATACAGCAATAGATATTCTTGCAAGCGATAAATCCATATCCCATCGCGTTTGTATGTTTGCATTATTTGCGGATTCTGTATGCCGAGTAAAACATTTCTTGCGTGCAGAAGATACACAAAGAAGTCTTACAATCGCACAAAGCTTAGGACTTAATTATACTTTCCAACAAAATGGGGACTTACTGCTAACACCACCAAAATATGGCTTACAAACCCCAAATGATATTTTATATTGTGGAAATTCAGGCACTTCTATGCGGCTTTTTACAGGGTTAATAACAGGGGCAAATCTTTATGCAATTTTATGTGGTGATATATATTTACATGCACGTCCAATGGGACGCATACTAAAGCCACTACGTTCAATAGGTGCAAATATTGCCGCACGCACACTATATGCTAAAGATAAGCAAGAAGAGCTTGCTCCACTTTGCATACTCCCAAACGCACAGAATCTAAAAGGATTTACCTATCATTCACAAATTGCATCCGCACAAGTTAAAAGTGCACTTATTTTAGCAGGATTGCAGGGCGTAGAAGATGCATATTTTAGCGAATGCGCATTAAGTCGAGACCATACAGAAAACATGCTTTATGCATTGCAAAAACAACCATACCTACAAATACAAGACAATAGATTACATATCCAACCATTTAAAGCATTTAATATGCAAACCCCCCCACTCCACTCCTTTGACATATCAATCCCAAATGATCCATCATCTGCCTTTTTCTTTGCTGTTCTTGCAAGTATTATACCAAATACACATATAACATTGCAACGCGTCATGTTTAATAAAACGCGTATTGAAGCCTTTAGAATCCTAGAACAAATGGGTGCAAAGATATGCTACACAAATATCTCAAGCGACTATGAACAAGTTGCAGATATTACAATTGAAAGTGCAGAGCTGCACGCTGTAAATATTGAAGAAAACATTGCATGGCTTATTGATGAAATCCCAGCATTAAGTATTGCTTGCAGTGTGGCAAAAGGCACTTCAAAAATCCGCAATGCTGCTGAATTACGCGTAAAAGAAAGTGATAGAATAGCAGTTGTTTTGCAAGGGCTAAAAAGCTTTGGTATCCAAACAATTGAGTATGCTGATGGATTTGATATTATAGGCGGCACACTGCAAAAAGGAGTAGTAGATTCTAAAGGAGACCACCGCATTGCAATGAGTTTTGCTATTGCTGCATGTGTATGTGGCGGAACAATACTTGATAGTGCATGCATCCAAACTTCTTTTCCAAATTTTATAACACTTCTACAACAATTAACTACTATTAGGCAAACAGAATGCGTGTAAAAAATCCAAATATTACAGAATCTTATAATGCATGCCCAATACATTTTATAGTGCTGCCCAACAATAAACCACATACACATAATGTATTGTTGGCACAAACAGATACAACAATAGGTTTTCTTGCCAAAGATTCAATGCTAATTAACCGCAAAAAGGGGGCAAGTAACACAAAGCCACTCTTAATGGAAGTGGCAAATCTTGCTGCTATTATACACCGCACGCCAGTTTCTATACGTCCTTTTATACGACATGCAAAGCGTATCTCATATATTTTGCCAAACAATGCAAGTTTTCGTGTTATAGCAGAAGGATTGCATCATGATTTTTTGCAAGGCTTTACATGGCTTTACTCTTCATCTGCAAATCCAACAAAAGGTGCATTTTGCATGCAATTTGCTCAACAACAATGCGATGTTATAGTACTTGATAAACGCGGGCTTTTTGCAGCTAAAAGTAGCACTATTGTAAAAATAAGGCACGATAGAATAAAAAAAATACGTTAAATATGTTATAAAATAAGCTTAAAGATATACAGAAATTTTTCTCAAATTTATGTTATTTTGTGTTAGAAAAAATCTATATCAAAAATTTTTGCAAAGCCATAGTAAATTTTATTATCCATTGTTGGCAAAAACATTTTATCTTTAATCCCCCTACTCTCTCATAAATTAAAAAGTAGATACAAAAATATTCTCATTATGTTATTTACACAATGAAATATAATAATATTTCGCCTTAAGACAATAAAGAGAAATAATTGCACAATTACCACTATTATATAGCTTAATAAAAGATTCCTAAAAATACAACGAAGTAATTAAGAATTTATTATAGTATAATAATATTTTGTTTTTATTTTTTAACAAACACAAAGGAAGAGTATGTTTCATGCAACAACTATTTTAGGGTATGTCGGACAAAAAGATGGCAAACCTTATGGTGTAATTGGTGGAGATGGGCAAGTAAGCCTTGGAAACTGCGTTATGAAAGGGAATGCGACAAAAATTCGCTCTCTTTATGGTGGCAAAATCTTAAGTGGGTTTGCAGGTAGCACTGCAGATGCATTTAGTCTTTTTGATATGTTTGAACGTATTTTAGAAGGTAAAAAAGGCGATTTATTAAAATCAGTTATGGAATTTAGTAAAGAATGGCGTAAAGATAAATATTTGCGTCGTCTTGAAGCTATGATGATAGTCCTTAGTGCTACCCATATTTATGTTTTAAGTGGCACAGGTGATGTTATAGAACCAGAAGATGGTAAAATCGCAGCAATTGGTAGCGGTGGTAACTTTGCCTTAAGTGCGGCACGTGCTTTAGATAAATTTGGTAACTTAGAACCAAAAGATTTGGTTTTAGAATCTTTAAAGATTGCAGGAGAGATCTGCATTTACACAAATACAAATATTAAACTTTTGGAGATTACACAATGAGCGGAATAATTACACAAACCCCTAGAGAGATTGTTTCTTATCTTGATGGCTATATTATCGGACAAAAAGAAGCAAAGAAAGCCGTTGCTATAGCATTACGCAATAGATATAGACGTCTCAAATTACCAAAAGATATGCAAGATGAGGTAACACCAAAAAATATTCTTATGATAGGTTCTACAGGTGTTGGAAAAACCGAAATTGCAAGACGTATGGCAAAACTCATGGGATTGCCATTTGTCAAAGTTGAAGCAAGCAAATATACTGAAGTTGGCTTTGTTGGACGCGATGTAGAATCAATGGTGCGTGATTTAGTAAATGCAAGCATTAATCTTTTGCAAAATAAACAAAAAGAAGAATCTGCTGATAAAATTGAAGAATATATACTTGATAAAATCACACAAAAGCTATTGCCACCATTACCAGCGGGAGTTAATGAACAAAAAAAACAAGAATATGATATAAGCTTTGAGAAAATGAAGCAACGCGTAAAAAGTGGGGCTATGGATGATACAAAAATTATGATTGAAATCATAAAACAAGAAGAAAAAATTGATGAAAGTTTGCCAGCTGAAATTATAAAAGTGCAAGAATCACTGATTAAAGCATTAAATATGAAAGGTGATAAAATCAAAAAAGAAATCACAATTAAAGAAGCAAAAGAGCTATTATATCCAGAAGCACAAAATGCAATCTTAGATTCTGATATGATTAAAGCCGATGCATTGAAATTAGCAGAACAAAGTGGTATTATTTTTATTGATGAAATTGATAAAATTGCAGTAGCTTCAAAAGATTCTAGCAAACAAGATCCAAGTAAAGAGGGTGTGCAACGCGACTTATTGCCAATTGTAGAGGGTAGTGTTGTGCAAACGCGTTATGGGCAAATCCGCACAGACCATATTTTATTTATTGCAGCAGGAGCATTTCATTTTAGTAAGCCAAGCGATCTTATCCCTGAATTACAAGGTAGATTTCCATTACGCGTAGAGCTACAAGTATTAGATGAAGAAGCACTCTATCAGATTCTTACACAAACTAAAAACTCTATTATAAGGCAGTATGAAGCATTACTTTCTGTTGAGGGTATTACATTGCGTTTTGAAGATTCCGCCTTACGTGCATTAAGCAAACTATCATTCCATGCAAATGAAAAGACTGAAGATATTGGGGCAAGACGATTGCATACGACAATTGAACGCGTATTAGAAGATATTAGCTTTTGTGCAGAAGATTTTGCAGGCACTGAAGTTGTTATCACAGAAACCCTTGTAGAAGAAAAACTTAAAGATTTAGTAGAAAATGTAGATCTAGCACGTTATATTTTATAGCTTAAAATATACCAAAGCAAAAGACATATTATTAATATTTGACTTTTGCTCTTTTGGCATTCTTTTGCTACTAGCATATGAAAGAAGTTTAATATTGTGGCTTTTAATGCCTACTATTTTCTTATATTTATTTATTATTTTATATTATAACAAAATGCTATTTTATTGAATCAAGCACACACAAAAACTATCTCTTTAATATGTGATATTCCATATTTAACTATTATCTAACTTTTAAGGCTTTAAGGCTATATGCTAAATAATAAATTCAAT
>JARHZY010000100.1 GCA_029264655.1 Helicobacter sp.
TAAAGATAGTAAAGCAGTAAGGGGTAAATGTAGGAATAATAAAATACTTGATGATAATACATTAGGTTTTATAGACGATTATTATGACAAGCCAGAAAAAATGAAAGAGTATTGCAAATAGCAATCATAAAGAAACTATAAGCAATGTTTTATAGTAAATAAGTTTAAATTTATCTTGATAGGCAAAATACTTTATATAGTATTTATCTTCAAACAAATATAATATAAAAGTTTGATAATTAATAAGAGAAAAATAAGTATAATAATAAATAATATACAAAATAATAACTTAAAAATATATCCAATATAGTATATATTATTCCTATTTTTTATAAAATATTTTATAAAATCTACAATTTTTACCACATTATTTTATTATGCTTTCTATACAACAAAAAGTATTTAATAAATCACAATACAATTACAATAATAAACACTCTAAGGATATGTAATGCAAATAGCAAATGAAAACTATAACCCCGCTGCAATAGAATCTAAGTGGCAACAAATCTGGCAACAAAAACATGCATTTGAGCCAAGTAGTGATTTCTCAAAACCCAAGAAATATATTCTCTCCATGTTTCCCTACCCAAGTGGGGCAATCCATATGGGGCATGTGCGTAACTATTGTATAGGTGATGCAATGGCACGTTATTACCGCATGTATGGCTATAATGTTTTGCATCCAATCGGTTTTGATGCATTTGGTATGCCTGCTGAAAATGCTGCCATTAAACATAAAATTCACCCAAAAGATTGGACTTATAGCAATATGAAAGTTATGTTGCAAGAGTTACAGACAATGGGATTGAGCTTTTCGCAAGAAAGGGTGCTTGAGACTTGCGATCCAACATATAGTAAATACGAACAAGAATTTTTTATTAAAGCATGGCAACAAGGCTTAGTATATCGCAAAAAAGCTTTCCTTAATTGGTGTCCAAACGATTTAACCGTGCTTGCAAATGAGCAAGTTATTGATGGCAAATGTTGGCGTTGTGATACTCCCGTGGTGCAAAAAGAAATGTATCAATACTATCTCAAAATTACAGATTATGCAGAAGAGCTTTTAAATGATTTGGCAACCTTAGAAGGTAAATGGCCACAACAAGTATTAAGTATGCAACGCAATTGGATAGGCAAATCAGAGGGATTATCTTTTTCGTTCCAATTAAGCGAAGATTCTCAAGCGATGCTAGACAATAATATAACAACACTTGATGTTTATACAACGCGTCCTGATACAATTTATGGAGTAAGCTATTGTGTAATTGCCCCTGAACACGCCATAGTAGATAAACTTATAGAAAAAAATATATTATCTAAAGATGATATTGCTACAATCTTACATATCCGCAACCAAGCAGAAAAAGAACGTTCAAAAGCCAATAAAGAAGGCATTGTATTACCAATTTATGTTATCCATCCACTCACACAAGCTAAAATACCTGTATGGATTGGTAATTTTGTGCTTATGAGTTATGGTAGTGGAGCGGTTATGAGTGTGCCAAGCCATGATGAAAGGGATTTTGAATTTGCAAAAAAATATAATTTAGTGCTACTCCCCGTTATAGAGCAAAAAGGTGAATATGATGGATTAAATAAGCCTAATACAGAAGATGGAATCTTATGTAATAGCGATATGTTTTCTGGATTACATAGCAAGGAAGCACGGGCAAAAATAATACAGCTTTTTGAAGAAAAAGGTATAGGCAAAAAGACTATAAATTACAAACTAAGAGATTGGGGTATTTCACGCCAACGTTATTGGGGGACACCAATACCACTTATTCATTGCCCGCAATGCGGAGTTGTTGAATCAGATATATTGCCTGTTGCACTACCTGAAGATATTGCAATAACAGGCGAGGGTAATCCACTTGAAAAACATGCCACTTGGAAATATGTGCAATGCCCAAAATGTGGCACAGATGCCATACGCGAAACAGATACAATGGATACTTTCGTAGAATCTAGCTGGTATTTTCTCCACTATACTACACCAAAAGCCTTACGCTATACGCAAGCGTTTTGTGCAGAATCTTTACAATATTTTATGGAAGTTGATGAATATATAGGTGGGATTGAGCATGCTATTTTACACCTTTTATATGCCCGATTCTATACAAAAATGCTTAGAGATTTAGGCTATATTACTTTTAGCGAACCTTTTTTGCACCTTTTAACACAAGGTATGGTATTAAAAGATGGGGTAAAAATGTCAAAAAGTCTTGGCAATGTTGTTGAACCGCGTCATATTATAGAAGCTTATGGTGCTGATACTGCACGTTTGTTTATCTTATTTGCAGCACCATCATCTTATGCACTTGATTGGAATGATAATAGCGTTGTAGGTTGCTATAAATTTATTTGCCGTCTTATTGATAGAAAAGTGCGTGTGCAAAAAACAAATAAAATGCCAAAAATCAATACACAAACACTCAATAAAGATTCTAAAAATGCACGGCTTAAAGTATATGAAGCATTGCAAAAACAACAAAATATATTTAATAAAAAGATTGATGGCTATCCTTTTAATGTAGTTATTGCTGCATGCATGGAAGCACATAACGCATTATCAGCACAAAATGATGATATGGTTTTTACTGAAGGATATTTTATCTTGCTGCATATTTTGGAGAATTTTATCCCACATATTGCAAGTGAGCTTAGTGAAGAATTATTTGGATTAGCAAATTTTGCACCAATTACTATCGATAATGGAGCATTTGAACAAGATGAAATTATCTATGCTGTTAGTGTCAATGGAAAAAAACGCGGTGAAATCACAATGCATACTCATGCATCTAAAGAAGAAGTAATTACACAGGCTAAAATTGCAGTGCAAAAATGGCTAGTAAGTGATATTAAAAAAGAGATTTATGTGCCAAATAAATTAGTCAATTTTGTATTGTAGGGATATATGCACAACCTAACAAATCCATTATTTAATGGAAAGCGATATTGCACTATATATAAGCAGTTTATATGCTTTTGTGATTTTTATTAACTGATTATAGGAGAGTTCAATATTTCTATGTCTTTATTTGTTGCTTTTTATAATTAATATAGAAAAAGGCTTTAACTCTATAAGCCCATTAAAAATCCCATAGTATGCCTTTTGTATCACTATGTTGTATCATAAAAATATGGATAATACTCTTAAAGCTGCTTTTATAGGGAAAAAGTTTGCTTGCATTACATAAAATAGTAAAACATAAATTTAATAAAGTGAAATAAAGTGTTTTATGCTTATACACACTCGCTTTATATATTCTAAGCAACAAAGATTTTATTATTGTATTGCAATAAATGTTTGTTATAATATCTTTTATAGTTTATACTTTTGTATTTTTGTGTTAAGCAATTCGCATATGTGCTATGTTCAACCTAACATATATAAAACTCTAAAAGACTACTATTTATAGAATATTCATAAATTGTCTATTTATCATATAATATACATTCTTGTGTATTAAGCATATTACACTAAATATTATCTTGCTAAAGTTTTTAATCTCTTTAATATGATAGCATTATTACCTTATTTCCTTACGGAGTTTTTTAAGATTCCATAAAACACAAAAATAAGATATAATACTTGAATATATAAAAAGGGAATTTATGAAAAAATCACAAATTAAACAAGAGCTTACATTGCGACAGCTCACAACACAAGATATTGAAGAGTTTAATGGGCTTTTACGCTATGCTTTTCAGGTTACGCAAAAAGATCTTTTTACTTTTGGCTGGAATAATGCTGCTATTAAACAATCAAAATATCCTATTTTGCAAAATGCTTATGTGCTAGGCTGGTTTAATAAAGAAAAACTTGTATCACAGATAGCACTCTATCCCATGCAAATAAACATTTATAATACCATCTTTGAAATGGGTGGTATTACTGGTGTTGCAACCTATCCTGAATACTCTGGCATTGGCTTGATGGCGGATTTAATGAAAGAGATTCTTACCACAATGCGTAGCAATAAACAAAGTATCTCTTGTCTTTATCCGTATTCTATCCCCTATTATCGTTCGCGTGGCTGGGAGATTATAAGCGATAAAATGACTTTTAATATAAAAGATAACCAAACACCAAAAGTCCCTCGCGTAGATGGTATGATACAAAGAGTTGATTGCGATCATAAAGACTTAATCGCCCTGCATGATGAATTTGCACGAAAAACACATGGTTGCCTTATCCGCAATAAACTTGCGTGGGATGAATATTGGCGTTGGGATGTAGAAGATGAAATGGTGGCAATCTATTATGATAGTAATGATAAGCCAACAGGCTATATTGTCTATCTACTTGAAGATGATATTTTTAACATTAAAGAGCTTGTTTATCTCAATAAAGAAGCACACTATGGGATATGGGGCTATATTAATGCACACCAATCAATGTTTGATAAGGTAAAAGGTGCAAATTATAGTAACCATAATCTCGCATTTCTTTTAGAAGATGGGCATATTAAAGAAACAACGCAACCCTATATTATGGCACGCATTGTTGATGTATCGCAATTCTTATCACAATACCCTTTTGATTCTATTAACTTTGCAGTTATACTTTGTTTTCTTGTGTATGATCCTTTGCTTGAATGGAATAATAAGCAGTTTATATTGCATTACACACCAAATGGGAAGCATATAGAAACTATCCCAAAAGATACGCATTATATACCCAAACATAACACATATATACCAATCCATAGATTAAATATTGATATCCAAACACTAACAACAATGCTTATGGGTTATAAACGACCACTTTATTTACGCCAGATAGGCAGATTTGAAGCAGATGATATGACAATTAATATTTTAGAAGAAATCATCCCTGAAGGAAAAGCTTATTTTAGTGATTATTTTTAGTATAATCTTATTTATAGCTATATATCATTTAATTTATAAGAGTGATTACTCTTACTCTATCTCATTACTTTACATTATAGAGTTGCATATTGCCATTACAGAATAATTGCTATCAAGTTTCTTTGCCAAAGCTACTCTTTTTATAAATATATTTTATGTGAGTAATAGGCTAATAAATTAATGCGATTGTATAGTTATTGTATTTTTAGAATCTCTTTTTACTCTATTTGGCTTTAGATTTTAAAAACCTATTCATAGGGAATATTATTTTTATAAAAAACTTTTTCTTTTACTTGATAATTCTATAATAAATTTAGCATTATATTTATATCTTATAGATAGTGCTAGAAGAATCTTATATTTGTGCAATAATAAATATTTCATATGAGATAAATTTTAGTTTTATTTATACTTTTTTAGGTTTATTGGCATGAATCTGCATAAATAGCTAAACTTTGATAAGATTAAAAGTTGTTGGTAGCATGGCATACTTCAATACATAGCATTATTAGATTCTAAGGTTTATTGCTATAAAACTATATTAAACTATAAATCTTTCACTATATAATATGATTAGAATCTAGATTTATTTGTTATAAGCTCTATTAATATAAGCTTTTTATAGTGCCATAAGAATCTATACCTATGCTCTTAAGATAAAGTTTCTCACTTATAGTTTCTTTATAATAACTTACTATTTGCAATACTCTTTTAATACTTCGGTTATCTTGTTTATTAATTTTTCATTGTCTATAGATTCTAGTGTGTTATTATCAAGTGTTTTATTATTCGCACATTTACCCTTTATTACTTCACTATCTTTATAAGTGATTGTTGCTAAGAGTTGCTTATTGTCAAGATAGAATCTTGCTTCACCATTTGCTTTATTGTTTGTAACTGGCATTTCACCACAAAGATTACCATTTTCATAATACGCTCTTGCAATGCCATTTGCTTTATCATTTTTATACGATATTTCTATTTCAAGATTACCATTTTCATAATACCATTTGTCAATACCATCTTCTTTACCATTTTTATATGGGATTTCTCTTTTAAGATTACCATTTTCATAGTATCCTTTTTCAATGCCATCTTTTTCACCATTTTTATATGGGGTCTCCCATTCAAGATTCCCATTTTTATAATACTCTTTTACAATGCCATCTTCTTTACCATTTTTATATGGAGTTTCTCTTTTAAGATTCTTATTTTCATAGTATTCTTTTACAATGCCATCTTCTTTGCCATTTTTATATGGAGTTTCACTCTCAAGATTCCCATTTTTATAATAAGATTTTGCAATACCATCTTCTTTACCATTTTTATATGGGGTTTCACTCCCAAGATTCCCATCTTCATGATAAAATTTTCCAATACCATGTGCTTCACCATTTTTATATGGAGCTTCCCATTCAAGATTACCATTTTTATAATAAGATTTTACAATACCATTCATTTCACCATTTTTATATGAGATTTCACTCTCAAGATTACCACTTTCATAATAATATTTTTCAATGCCATCTTGTTTGCCATTTTTATATGGGGTTTCTTTTTTAAACTTCCCATTTGCATAATAGTATTTTTGCATACCATCTTGTTTGCCATTTTTATATGGGATTTCCATATTAAGCTTCCCATTTTCATGATACCATTTTTCAATACCATCTTTTTTACCATTTTTATATGGAGTTTCATATCTAAGATTCCCATTTTCATAATACGCTTTTACAATACCATCTATTTCACCATTTTTATATGGGATTTCTTTCCAAAGATTACCATTTTCATAATATTTTTTTTCAACACAACCTTGCATTTTATCTTGTTTAGTTTTACATTCTTTTAAATTACTTGTATTATTTGTATTGTTAGTATTTACTTTTTTTACATTATCTGCATTATTTGCTAATG
>JARHZY010000120.1 GCA_029264655.1 Helicobacter sp.
TTATAGAATCTTACTTATTTAGTCTGATTTTTATAGTAGAGATAAAATAAAAACTTCTATATCATAAAAATGTGAAGTTCTTAAAATTTAAGATTAAAAATAGTTTTGAGTGCTTTGGTAGTTCTAGCAAAATATTAGATTTTGCTATTTGGTATTCATAACTCTCTATAATCTAAAATAGCATATATTATCAAATACACTGATAGTAAAGAATCTATGCACCTTTTTTATTAAGATCCTTGCGTAACTCTTTAATTCTTGCTGCTTTTCCTCTTCTATTACGCAAATAATAAAGTTTTGCACGACGCACACGCCCTATACGTAATACTTCTATTTTTTCTAAACTATCGCTATAAATTGGAAAAATCTTTTCAACGCCGATATTATTTGCACCCATTTTACGCACTGTAAAAGTCCTGTCAACGCCATTACCGCGTATTGCAATGCATACACCTTCAAAATTTTGCACTCTAACCTTATCGCCCTCTTGGATTTTAATACCAACGCGTAAAGTATCACCTGCTTTAAATTGTGGCACATTTTTGCCTTCAATTTGTGCTTTTTCGAAATGTTCGATATATCTATTCTTCATAGCTTCCTCGCTTATAATGTTAATAAATCCGGTCTAAAATATTGTGTTTTCATCTTAGACATGGTGAGTTTTAAATCTGCTATTATAGCGTGATTTCCATTTAAATATTCTGAAGTTGGTAAAATTTTTGCATTTTTTTTATCAAATTGTTTTGATTTTGTGAAATTTGGTGCTTCAAGCATACGCGATTCAAAGCTTTCTCCTTGCAATGAAAGCATATTACCAAGCACACCTTGTATATGCCTTGCAATAGAATCTGCCATACACAAAGCTGCTAGCTCACCACCACTAAGAATAAAATCCCCAATGCTAAAAATCTCTGTTGCATGTAGCTCAATACTGCGTTCATCAAAGCCTTCATACCGCCCACATACAAAGCTAATATGGTGGTATTGGCTAAGACGCACAGAATCCTTATAACTAAACTTTGCACCACATGGGCTAAGAAATATAATGCGTGAATCTTTGGCTTGTTGTAATGCACAATCAAGCACAAAAGGATCAAGCAACATACCTGCACCACCACCAATTAGTGTGTTATCTACTTTTTTATGTTTGTTGAAAGCAAAATCTCTGATATTAATGCATTCTATCTCAATTTGTCCATTACATAAAGCATGCCCCATAATACTTTGTTGGAAATAGGGTGTAATTAAATCTGGAAAAAGGGTAAAAAAGCTAAAACGCATGCTATTCCTTAATTTGACAAAGATAGTGTAATTATAATGCAATAACTGCAAATATATCAATCAATAAGCAAGCTATATGGTAGAGAAAATTATATATCGCATTTTATAGAATCTAACTAATACGCTTTGGAGTAGTCCCAAAAATAAATTAGTCAAATTCATTAACACTCACAAATCCATTGCAAGCAAACTAATCAGACAAAAATTTAAATATACAAAGCAGTTTCTATAAAAAGAATATTTTGAAGTAGAAGCTCATTTTTAGCTACAATAAGAGAGATTGGCTCTGAAATTTTAAAAAATGTATAAACAATCAAAGCACAAAAGAAAAGGGTAAAACTTAGATAGCACGAAAATATACTAGAATATATCATATCAATAATACAGAGCTTTAATATAAAATCTATATTATATTATATTTTGCATAAGCTTTGTGGCAAAAGGTGGTAATAATGCAATATAAATGCATTTCTATCTGCCATTTTTTTAAGTTCATGGCGTGCATTTTTATAATCAGGATAATATCGTGCTACCTCCTGCCAAAAAGATTGGGAATGGTTTGGATATCTAATATGGGCTAGCTCATGCACGATAAGGTAACGCAATAATACCTCATCGCTTAAGACATTACGATAATCAATCTTTATCCTTGCTTTACTATCACATTGCCCAAGATATGATTTAGCATAGCTAATCTTTAAGTCTGTATAAACAAGCTTCATAGCATTTGCATATTCATCTAAAAGTGCCTTTGCTTTTATAAAAAGTTGTTTGCTTAAAGATTCTATGCTAGCATCAGCCACACTTATACATACACCAAAGAGTAGCAACATGCTTGGATATTGCTTAATATACTGCATTGCATGGTGTTGTTTATCAGCATATTTTTGCTGTTGCTTTGTGCGTATTTTTTCTATCAAAGCATGGTTATTGTGTATGTATTGCTTGGCATGATGGAGTGTGTTTTTTGTGTAAAGTGGAAAACAAAAGGTTAATATACCCTCTGCATTACAACGAAAAGAAGATACCTTAATGCGTTTATCAACACGAATATGAAATTGAAAACCCATAAATTCTTGCAATAATAATCCTTTTTTGTTAAAATATGCTAGCATAATAGCAAATCAAACTAAAGGTGTCAAATGCGTGTTTTATTAGTTAAAGATGTAGCAAGCTTAGGTAAAGCAGGAGAAATAAAGGAAGTAAAAGATGGATATGGGCATAATTTCCTTATTGCTAAAGGTTTTGCAAAATTAGCTACCAATGAAGTATTGAATAAATATAAAGCAGAACAAAAGAAAAAAGCAGAGCTTGAGGCTCTCCAAATTGCAGAAGCAAAGCAAATGCAACAAGCCTTAAGTAAAATAAAACTTACAATTGCAAAGAAAGTAGGTGCAAATAACCATCTCTTTGGCTCACTTACAAAAGATGAAATTGCAAGTGCATTAGAAACACAACACCGCATTGCAATCGATAAAAAAGCATTTGAGATTCCACAAATAAAAGCTTTGGGTAACTTTGAAGCAATCGTAAAATTAGGGCATGGCTTGCAAGCCACATTACAATTACATGTTATTGCAGTATAACTTTAAAGCAATAAAGCTTTTTATGTTGTAAGATCTAGTGTGAGCCTTAAACAATATGCATATAGAACCCTTTTATTTGGTATATTTTAGATTCTATGAAATTGGAGTATCCTATGCAGACCACCACTACACAGCTTATCGCACAAGCAAATGATGCCATTTTACATACCTATAAACGCCATACAATTATATTAGAAAAAGGTGATGGTGTATATGTATATGATATAGATGGAAAAGAATACTTAGATTTTGGGGCGGGAATTGCGGTATGTGCATTAGGTTATGGGCATGCTAAACTTAATAATGCACTCAAAACGCAAATTGATAAAATCTTGCATACTTCAAATCTCTATTATAATAAACCTGCAATTATGGCAGCACATTTACTCTGCAAAGCAAGCACAATGGCACGAGTCTTTTTTACAAATTCTGGCACAGAAGCAATTGAAGGCGCATTAAAATGTGCAAGAAAATATGCATTCTTACGTGATAACCACCATAGACATAATATTATTGCATTTCATGGTAGTTTTCATGGAAGAACTTTTGGAGCACTCTCTGTAACCGGCAACACAAGCTATCAAGAAGCCTTTAAACCTTTGCTTAATGGTATATCATTTGCGGTATTCAATGATAGTGAAAGTGTAAAACAACTGCTTAATCAAGATACTTGTGCAATTATCCTTGAAACAATACAAGGTGAAGGGGGTATCACACCAGCACATAAAGACTTTTTACATGAAATGCGTAACTTATGTAATCAATACGATATTTTACTTATTCTTGATGAGATTCAATGTGGTATGGGACGCAGTGGTAAAATGTTTGCATGGGAACATTTTGGCATACAACCTGATATTTTTACAAGTGCAAAAGGGCTTGGTTGTGGTGTGCCAGTTGGAGCATTTGGTGTTAATGAAAAGGTTGCTAATGCTTCACTTATGCCCGGCGATCATGGAAGCACTTATGGCGGTAATCCTTTTGTATGTGCGGGTGTGCAAGCAATATTTGAAATATTCCAGCAAGAGGGTATTGTAGAACATGCAAGTGCAATGGGAGCATACCTTGCTACACAACTTGATTGTCTTGTGAAAGAGTTTAGCATTTTAACCAAACGGCAAGGTATGGGGCTTTTACAAGGAGTATGGGTGCAAGCCCCTAACGATATAGATTCCAAACAACAAACAGGTATAGCTGTGGCAACTATTGTTGCAAAAGCATTAGAGCATGGCTTATTGTTGCTTACTGCTGGTGGTAATAGTTTGCGTTTTGCGCCACCACTTATCATTAGTAAAGATGAAATTGACTATATGGTAGCAACATTACGAAAAACACTACATGAATTAGGATTCTAAAAAATATTACATTCATTCAATAGATTAACTAAAGTTTAGAATCTAGATAAACTACACACTATAATAATTAATCTTTTATATTATAAAAACAAAATTAGATTCTATAAGTGATGAAGAATAATTACCAAAAAACCAAAGTCTTAATAGCATATTGCAAGTAGTAGCAATAAATAAACTATAATCAAGCAACTTTATAGCAAATAATCTTATATTATTCCCATAGCACATGTAAAAAAACTAATACTAAAAGTCTTTTATTGATATTATCAAAGCCCATAATTTAGAATCCTAAAAAATTAAGCTATAATACACAAAGATTCTAAGTAAAGGGCTTGTTATGTCTTATATAAATATTAAAAAAATAATAGTAGGCTTTATAATATGTGGTTTTGTGGCATGCACAGATAATGCAGATAATGCAAAACAAGCAAATGCTA
>JARHZY010000003.1 GCA_029264655.1 Helicobacter sp.
ATGAAGTATCTATCTCCCACCTAAAAGATAAAAGTTTTCTTGCCTGCAGTTTTATAAAATATCCAAAGCTTTTAGATTAGAAAGACTTAGCTTTGCATTATAAATAGGTTGTAGCCCCTATATAGAGTAATGTATTATTTGCTATCCTACATTTTACATGAAATCTCTCTTAACAAAGAATTAAATATCTTTTAAGAGAGCTAAAACTAAAATGCAGGCACAATCTCACCCTTATAAGTATCTTCTATAAATTTTTTTACTTCAGGGCTTTGTAATGCATTCTTTAGCTCTATAATATCTGGTTTATTTTCATCACCTGCACGCACAACAAGTATATTAGCATAGGGCGATCTAGAATCTTCAAGCACAATAGCATCTTTTGCAAATAAACCATTTTGCATTGCAAAGTTACCATTAATTATAGCAAAACTTACATCATCGAGCATCTTTGGCAAAAGTGCTGCTTCAGCAGTCATAATTTTTAATTTGCTTGGATTCTTTTTAATATCGCGTAAAGTTGCAGTCAAATTCTTTGGATTTTTTAACATAATCACACCATGATTATGGAGTAATATCAATGCCCTTGCAGCATTAGTTGGATCTGCAGGAATAGCAATAGTCGCACCTTCTTGGATTTCATCAAGCTTGCTTATTTTTTTTGAATAAATACCAAGCGGTTCTACATGCACTTGGGCAATCCCTACAAGCTTTAAATTTTTGTCCTTATTAATTTTTTCAAGATAGGGTAAATGTTGCATAAAATTTGCATCCAAAGATTTATCAGCAAGTGCTAAATTTGGTGTTACATAATCGGTAAATTCAATTATTTTAAGCTTTACGCCTTTTTGCTCAAGTGCTGGTATAATTGATTTTAAAATTGCAGCATGCGGGACTGGCGTTGCACCAACTTTTATTTCCCCTGCAATCATAGTTTGTAATGCCCCTAACGCTAAACTAGCAACAAATATGCCTGTACCTACAATTTTTTTCATGTGAAATGCTCCTTACATTGAAAACGATAAAATGGCTATATTTTAGCAAAAAAAACTAAATTACCACAAAAAAGATTTTATTTTATATAAAAAATAGAAATTAGATATAAAATTATATGCTAATAATTACTTAAATAATCTTTATGTGTATATTGCGTAAATTTGCTAATAAAAGATATGCTTTAGATTCTATGAATATTTAATATAATCTATATAAACTCCTTTTTATAAGAATCTTTAAATAGATTTTATATATTAAAGTAAGAATAATAATGAAGCTATAAAAATATAAACTATATAGAAATAAACTTTTTAGGATATAAAGCTACATATATGTAAAGATTCTATTATTATATACATAATACAAACTAAATAAAGCACACAAGAAAGCTACCAATAACAACAATACAAAAAAATAATAAATTGAGACGGATTAATTACAATATCATATTGTCAAAACACATTTAACCATACACAATACTAATATCAATCATATATATGTAAATGGCAGGCTATAATTTTTATTAACATGCTATAATATTATAAAAATATTCCTATTTTTAAAGAATACCAACATAAAGTATAAGGAAGAATTATGCAGCAGTCCATAAATACGGCAAACAACATATCTCTACCTATTGATACATTTAAACAAGAAATGCTTTTGCAAAGCGATATAGTAAAAAAACTTTATAATAATGAGGATATCCGCCACTTATTACCACAGGCAAGTATAGTAGAATTGCAAAATCTTGCAGAAGCGATTCGCTATAGAATCTTAGAAGTGGTAAGTAAAAATGGTGGGCATTTAAGCTCAACATTAGGAGCTGTGGAGCTTATTTTGGGTATGCATGCTGTGTTTGATTGCACATTGCATCCATTTATTTATGATGTGAGCCATCAAGCATATGCACATAAATTACTTACTGGGAGATATAAGGAGTTTGCAAGTTTGCGTCAAATACATGGCATAAGTGGTTTTATAGCCCCATATGAAAGCCAACTAGATTATTTTATCGCTGGGCATAGCTCTACTTCACTCTCACTTGCTGTTGGAGTTGCAAAAGCAAAAAAATTGCGTAACGATCCCTACAAACCCATTGTAATGATAGGTGATGGCTCTATGAGTGCTGGGCTTGTTTATGAGGCATTAAATGAATTAGGAGACTTAAAATTACCTGTTATCATTATATTAAATGATAATGAAATGAGTATTGCAAAACCCATTGGAGCAATTTCAAAGATTCTATCAAAAACGATTGCAAGCCCACTTTATCAATCTATGAAAGAAAAAATAAAAAAAGTAGTTGATAAAATGCCAAATGGTGCAACTTTTATTGCGAAACGTTTTGAAGAAAGCTTTAAGCTTATTACCCCCGGATTACTTTTTGAAGAATTTGGTATTGATTACATAGGACCAATTGATGGCAATAATATTGAAGAGATTATAACAACACTAAAAAGCGTGCAACGATTAAATCGTCCTGTCTTATTGCATTGCCAAACTATAAAAGGTAAAGGTTATCAAATCGCAGAAGGTAGATATGAAAAATGGCATGGTGTTGCTCCATTTGATTTAAGCACAGGGCAGGCAATTACAAAAAGTGCAATAAAAAGTCCAACAGCAGTTTTTAGCGATACGCTTTTAGATATGGCACGACAAAACGAAAAAATTGTAGGCGTAACTGCTGCAATGCCAAGTGGCACAGGCTTAGATAAGCTTATGGATTCAATGCCACAAAGATTCTTTGATGTCGCCATAGCTGAACAACACGCAGTAACTTCTATGGCTGCTATGGCAAAAGAAGGATTTAAACCCTACATTGCTATTTATTCAACTTTTTTGCAACGTGCATTTGATCAAATCGTGCATGATACTTGCATTATGAATCTACCTGTAGTATTTTGTATTGATAGGGCTGGAATCGTGGGAGAAGATGGTGAAACACATCAAGGATTACTTGATATTGCATACTTACAAAGTATTCCAAATATGAGTCTTATTGCCCCAAGAGACAACAAAACACTTGCTATACAACTTGAATTTTCGCAGCATTTTACATCACCTTTAGCTATTCGTTATCCACGTGCCCAATTTATGCTAGAAACATATTTTAGTCATTTAGAATCTTTTATGCAAGGAAATGCCCCAGAACACACGCATTGCAAACAATCTTGCAATATATTATTACAACATTTACAAGATTCCATAACTTATCATACATGCCTAAAAACACATAAAGCACAAATGTTATATGATAGCTTACGAGATATTATAACAGATTCCGCATGCATACAACATAATGAAAAAAATACACAATGCCAAAAAAAGATTCTACTTATTGGATATGGTAATGGTGTTGGTCGCATGGCATATGTATGGCTTACATTACTCGCACAGCATAATATACATGCTTCATTACTTGATCTTGTAAGTTTCAAACCTCTTGATACTGCTATGCTTGCAACATGCTTGCAGACTTATACGCATATCTTTATCATGAGTGATAATTATAAAAATGGTGGTGTTGGGACACAGATTATGCATCTTGCATTTACGATATTAGAACAAAATATAATCGCTCAATTACCAAAAATTATAAGCTTTGAAATTAAAGACACTTTTGTAAGACATGGTAATACACAAAAGGTTGAAGAATGTTTAGGAATAGATACAAATGCATTGGTATCTAAAATTATAGAATCATTATAAAGCAACTACAACATACATTAGAGTAATATAGAAACACTTTTATTGTCTATATAAAAAATCACAATCAAGCCAACCACTTTAAACAATTAAACATAAAACTCTCTAAAATCCATAAATTAGCCATAATACAACGAAATAAGCAGAAAATAAACTCAAAAATTCTTTAATATATGTAAAATTGCTTTCCTTAAAAACATAAGTTAAAACATTCTAAAGAATGAAATATTGCTTGGTATATTTTACTTATTTTTAGATTCTAATTATCCTAAATTTATACTTAAATCCATATTTATATGCAAATACATAAAATATTAGAAATATATAATGCAAGGTTATATATTTATATAATCACGATTTTAATACAATATTTTACATGTTTAATGTAACTTTAATACACATATAAAAAATAATTGTTACAAAATATCTTTTTTTCTAACAATATAATACTATTAAGGGTATAATGAAATATAGCTAACATAGTTTATTCTTTAACTACAAATGGTATCAAAGTGATATTATCCTTGTTTATCCTTAGTTAGAATCAAATATAATTTATATGTGTTGTTAATATATTTAGCTAGTAAGATAATT
>JARHZY010000105.1 GCA_029264655.1 Helicobacter sp.
ATATACTGCAAATAAAAACTACCTCACAAAAGACACAAGCAACAGCCCAACCTCAACCTTCAAGCTAGGCATTTCTTTGCAAACATGGTTAAGGTTTGTTAATGCAAATATCGGCAGAAACCTTTCAGAATGCCCAGCCATAGGCTACAACAAAGCCCTGCTTACTCAAGCTCCACCAGCCCTACCATTAGACTTTAACTTAACAGAAGCTTGGATTCAAAGACTCTATGATATTAATACAAGTTCAACCCAAGATGCCTTGCCTGTTGGCATATGTGGCACTTGCCTATTGCAAGCTTTTCAAGCCATAGCAGAGCTCTTGCATAACCCCTATACGCCTATGCAAAGCGGGGGCTATTTCTTTGATACTGCCTATCACCAAAACCCTTTTATATCATTTTACAACAGAAATTCCATTTTGCATGATACCTTACGCGACATTATGGAATATTATAACTGGGAAATTCTGCAAGAAGGCGACTTCTTTCTTCGTGCAGTAGATAGGAGTGTAGCAAGCAGCATTTCATTATTACCACAATATGATTGGCATACCTTAGGCAGAAGTGTTGAATACGATGAAATACAATCCCTATTAAGCAGGGTATTAAATGCCCCAATTGGTAGTGTGTTTTTAATGGTTCTTGGGCGCTATGATGAACACACCCAAAGAGCATCTGGGCATGCGGTTGCGGCTTTGCGTTTGCATGGTGGTGTTGTGGTTATCCCTGCAAATGCTCCTAATCTCTCTTTGCAATCATTCACCCGCCGCCTTATGCCCTCAACTTCAATACAAGAACTCGAATACGCCCTTACGCGTTTTGGATCAAGAACGCTTGAGCTCGTTGCTCTAGGTGTAATCGAAGTCTCAAGAACATATTTTAATCCTTTTGAAGAGCTTGTTTCTGTAAATAATTGCAGCGGCTATGGAGATGATAGAAGGGGGAATGGCATCCCGCCATTGCCAGAGCTCATTAATCAATGTATCAGTGGGCGATGCGAATGGTGATTGAAAAAATAAGTTTGTTTTATACAATAATTATACATAACAAAAAAAATTACTTGCAATAAGTTGAATTGGTAATTACTTTTAATCTGTAAAAAAATGTGAATTTTCTTACTTAAGCTAGTATTGCCAACTCATTTTAAGGCTTGTATCTAAAATTTGGTAGGCTTGTTTATAACCTTAATATAGTTTATTGGGATAATAGTATTGCAGTTTTTTAACCATGAAATGATAGGTAGCTCCCTTTTACCTTTTTGGTAAAATTTTTCTAAATTATTACCATAAAATACTATGTATCGTAGCATATTATCTATTAAACTATGTAAAGCTTATGAGTAAAATATTAAAATTCTAATATGTTGGCACACATAGTATGCTTATGGTTTGAAAATCCAAGCAAAGTAGAAGTAAGTCGTTAGCACATACGCATAACACCTTGTTTAATTGGCACAAATGTACAAGATTCTAGAATTTGTTTTGATACATTGTCATTTGCATGCTTAATGAATCTTGTAATAACTTGCCCGCCATTATAATACATAGGAGCGACAAGCACACCATGCACTTGCAATTGATCTATGAGATTTGTAGGGATATGTTCTGTGCAAGCAGAAAGCAAGATTCTGTCATAAGGGGCAAATGCTGCCCAACCACTCATACCATCATCAAGTTTAATATTGATATTCATGATTTGTAATTGTGCAATGCGAGCTCTAGCTTCAAGCCATAACGATTCAATGCGTTCAATACTAAATACTCTGCGGATAAGATGCGATAAAACTACAGCTTGGTAGCCACTTCCTAATCCTATTTCCAATACATTGTCTGGCTCTAACACATTTTTACCTAAATCATATGCCATAAGGTAGGCTGTCATTTTTGCCACTGTAAGTGGAGCACTAATCCATTGCTCATCACTTATAGGTAATGCATTATCAAGATGAAAAGCAGAGTGTTTAGCAACAGAGGGGACAAAAAATTCTCTATCTGTCCGACGCAAAGCAGCAATAACTCTTGGGTCAAAGTTATCTTTAACATCTTTTAACATTTCCATATTTTTTATTTCATGGAGTTTCATGGATGTGGGATTCCTGTATCAATATGTGTACGCATTTTTACAACTTCAGAAAGATTAACTTGGGCTTGCACTATTTCTTTAGAATCATTTTTATATACAATCCCATAAGGTGTAATAATAGCACTTCCTTTTGCATATTCATTGCCTGCACATGAGCTTGCGATAACAAAACTTTGATTTGCAATTGCTAAGGCACGCGTCAAGGTTTGAAAATGCACTTTTCTTGTTTTACCCCATGCTGCTGGGACAAAGATAACTTGTGCACCTTGAATTTTTTTCCATAAATCAATAAAGCGAATTTCAAAGCAATTAAGTGCTGCACATAAGATTCCATCAAGCATAAAAGTCTTAATATCTTTTATATCCCCTGCCTTAAAATGTAAATGTTCGTTGCCAAGTGGAAAAAGCTTTGCTTTTGCCTGTGTGTAAGCTATACGCCCCTTATGAAAAACTTTTAGTTTATTGACATATTTTCTTCCTACTTGTTCTATCATAGTGATAATAATAGTTTTTTCACAACTCAATTCCTGTAATTTATGTGTTGCCTTTTTGCTAAATTCATGTGCCTCTGCCATTTTCTGATATGCAAAACCTGTTAAGAAAACTTCGCTTGCAAGAATAAAAGAATCTTTTTCACATTCAAGTATCTTTGCTTCAAGCCGTTTGAGATTATCTTCCCAATTTGCTTTTGTTTTTAATTGCAATGCATAAAAAGTTTTAAAAGTCGTCATCAAATACTAATCCTCCTTTTGTGTAGTTACGCACTTTTGCTTCAAAAAAGTTTGTTCTTTGGTTATTGAAATTTGCTTGATCATCTACCCATTTTATAGGATTTTGTGTGCCATATAAAGCTGGGTAATCAACTGCTTTTAAACGCTTGTCTGCTAAATATTCAATATATTGACGGATAATCTTTGGTGTTAAGCCAAGTATTTGTCCTTGTGTAATATATTCACCCCAACTTGATTCTAAATCAACAGCTTGACGAAACATCTCAAGCACATCTTCTTGTAATTCTTGTGTAAATAAATCTTGTCTTTCTTGACGCAACGATAAAATCATGTTTTGAAAAATAATCAAATGTGTAATTTCATCGCGTTGGATAAAACGAATCATTTCTGCACTATTTTGCATTTTACCACTTCGTGCAAGTGTGTAAAAAAATGCAAAACCACTATAAAAGTAAATCCCCTCTAGAATCTGATTTGCAAACATTGCTTTTAAAAGATTTGTTTCTGTTGGGTTTTTTGCGAGATTAATATATACATCAGCAATATAATCATTCTTGGAACGCAAACGTTTATCCTTACGCCACATTTCATAAATTTCATCAGTATTTGCAGATATAGAATCTACCATAACCGCATAACTTTGTGCGTGGAGTGATTCCTCATATGCTTGACGCACTAAAAGTAGATTAATCTCTGGACATGTGATGTAGGGGTTAATATTGTCAATGAGATTGTTTGTTTGCAAAGAATCCATAAAAATAAGTTGGGCTAATGCTCTATCATATCCCTGTTTTTCTTGCAACGTTAGCTCAATATAATCGCGTTTATCTTGATTCATATTGACTTCTTCAGGAAACCATGTATTTGCAAGCATCGTTCGCCAATGATTATATGCCCATTGGTATTTAATTTTATTAAGCTCAAATATTGCAGTTGGATTACCACCAAATATACGCCGTTCATTTACGCTTTCTGTAGAATGGGGGTTATATATCTGTTTGCGTGATACAATATTGTTTGTATGTGTGTTGTTTATTTCTTGAGATTGCATATATACATATCCTTTTCATATCTTTCATATTTTAAAATTCTAATTATATCAAAAAATTAGTTTTTACTGATTATTTTAGAGCATATAAATGCAATAGCAATAAATCCAACGCCAATAAGTCCTGTAATAATCTCACTAACTTCCATAAAAATTTTTAATAACATAATAATAGCTAATGCCCCAATTGCATAATGTGCACCATGTTCAAGATAGATAAGCTTTTGTAGGGTTTTGTATTCAACAAGATAAAGCGTAAGGCTACGCACAAACATTGCCCCAACGCCAAGTCCAATCATAATGATAAATATATTTTCACTCAATGCAAATGCACCAATAACACCATCAAAGCTAAAACTTGCATCAAGCACTTCTAAATATAAAAAGCCCATAAATCCATTACGCACACCATGAGTGCCAAATATTTTATCAATAGAATGGATAATAAGGTAAAGCACAATCGCACAAAAATATGCCATACCAATGAGTATATTTTCAGTGCAAGCAAGCAACACAATGCCAAGCGTAATGGTAAATAACAATACAAAATTTGGAAAATTCATACAGAAACGCACTAATATATTATACTCGATCCAAGAAAGCCAATGCACATCTTTATTGGAATCAAAAAAGAATTGCAAACATACCATGAGCAAAAAAGCACCACCAAATGCATAAATCTCATAACGAGTTTTTTCAAGTGCGTTGTGGTATTCTTGTGGTGCATAGATAGCAAGCTCTAAAGTTTCAAATATACCAAGTCTAGCTGCTATGGCGACAATTACAATAGGAAAGAGAAAACGCATGCCAAAAACTGCAATAGGAATACCCCAATAAATAAAACGTTTTTGCCATTTTTTCTCCATTGTGTTAAGCACTTTAGCATTAACAACTGCATTGTCAAATGAGAGACTTACTTCTAAAATAGAAAGTAGCATGCATATATAAATTGCCTGCCACATCCCAATATAAAATGCTAAACCAAGCCCAATAAAAGTTACAATAAAAGAGCTATAAAAATATTTCATTATTTCCTCTTCAAATAGTATAAAACAACTAATGTATTGTAGCATACTTTAATAGTGGCTTTCATAACATATTGCTATATAGAACATAAATTTATATAGGCACATCATAAGTTACAAAGTATTAACAGACGATAATAAATACATGGCATTTATAATGTTAATGAACGATTAATAAGACATTATTCGCATATTACCCTTGACTTGTTTTTTTTTGCAGTATAATCGCAAATACTTATATTTAAATTATACAAAGGAGAATTATGGCATATAGGCAAGATAGCGACTTAGAGTTTTTAAGAGA
>JARHZY010000102.1 GCA_029264655.1 Helicobacter sp.
TATTGAGCAAGTAGCTTCATATAATGGCATATGGCGGCATGGAATCTTTGCTATTGGAATCTATCATAACCCAATCCCTCAATACAAAAAGCTTACACCATTTGCAGCTATTAAGGTTGGGACATGGCTACAGGATAGATATTTTCAACATGATTTTACTATACTTGCAGAATTTGGCTTGCGTTGGAAAGTGTTTTAATATTTATATGTGTATGATGGCAATATAAATATTTGTCATTAAATGGGATTCTAAAGTATTTTATTATGCTCTGTAATAATTTGCCCATCTATGAATGTTTATTATTGATTTTTGAAAAAAATGCAAGATTGATAGAATCCTTATTAATGATTATCATACTAATGCAAGATATTTATAAGTAAAAACAAATCTTAAAGACATGATATATTATAATATCAGTATGCAAAAATTTTGAGTAAGAAAATCTAACTCATAATTTGTAATTATAAGGGTAAATAATGAAACTTCTTGAAATTATATATACACTACTTGCAATAGGCATACTTACCTCTACAGCATGGTTTGCATATACTTTTACATTACCAAACAATACACAAGCAGCCCTTACAACACTTTATGCACTAAAACATGCAAGAATGCTTGCATTAGCAGAACATTCAAAGTTGGGCTATATAGGATTTGGCGATATTTATGCATTTGCTCGCGTAGATTCAAAGCGATTATTAACAAACTATATTCCTTTTTATTGGCAGTTACAATTCCATACAAGCGGTATTTATACGAAAAATAGCTTATCAATTTATCGCGATACACCGCGTTTTGCAACTACAACTGATTTTGATAAACGCCCGCTTGCTGGGGATATTGTCGCATTACATGTAAGCACAACAAAATGCTTAAGTGGCTATAACAATACAAATATTACAGGATTCTGTAAAGATAATGCACTTTTTGACTTCCGCCTACATGAAAGCACAAAAATAAATACATTGGCACTCCAAACACAGACAAGCTGTCAAGAACGGGATACTTTTCGTTTCTATTTTGATGATTTTGGACAAATATTATGCGGGCAAAAGATACATATGCCAAAAACTACACAAAGTGTTCTCGTTGGCAATATTACAATTTTTGTTGAACCATATACAGGTTATGCCTTTTTTCTATAATATTAAAACCCTAGCACAATATAAAAAGATTATAATATATAAACATACGGCATAAATTCTCTAAACATTCCATATCGTTTATGAACGCACATAATTATCAAATTGCATTATAGTGTATTCTAAATATTGTATAAAATCATTTTCTTTTGACATAGCATAGTGTGCACGGATTGTAGAAAGCTTAATACAAAGTGTAGCACTTGTATCCTTTGCTTGTTGTAATTTTGTGATAAAGGTATGGCTTTTTTGTAAAATCTCTTGTTGTGCTTGCGGTTGTAAGTCTTCAAAAAGCTCTAAAAAAGGTTGCAAAAATTCATACAATGTTTGTGAAGCTATTTGCATGCTTTCCCTTATTTTCTCAATAATATTCATTGTCATACTATATGAACGCTCGCCTTTTTTAAAGCAAACATGCGTAAGCTTATCGCATTCAATAATGAGCTTTTGTGTTTCTGTATAAAGTTTTTCTCCTTTTGTAAGAAAAAGCATTAAAGTATGTGATTGTTTATTATTTGTTTGCAGGAAACTTTTTGCATAAATGCCTTTTGTTTGTGTTGGCATAGATTCAGCATTACTGCGTCTTTTATAGAGTTTTTTACGTGCTTCTCTATCTATATTATTTATTTGTATTTCTCCATTATGAAATGTAATATCATATTGTTTCAACAAGGCATTTGCATTTGGGGCTATTGGAATCTTATTAAGATGATTATAATATGCACTGCGAATTATCTCTTTTTCATAATCACTTATTGCAAGTGAATCTATTTTAGCAAAATTGCGATGGAATTGTGCATTAACATTCATAAATTCTCCTTTATAGCAAAGCTAAAAACCACAATAAACACTATAAGAATAATTATGTAAATGGTTGTAAATATGGCTCTAAAAGTTCAGTTAAATAGGTATAAATCATGTGATGTCCTAATGTGCGTAATGTTTCTAAGTCGTTTTGCAATGATAGTGCATGTTGCTGTAAAGACTGCTTTGCTGCTGTTAAGCCCATAAGATTAACATAGCTATTTTTATTACTATCGTTATGTGCTGTTTTTCCTGATGTATGCTCATCTTGAATAGAATCAATAATATCATCACGAATTTGAAAATAAAGTCCCAAAGAAAGCCCAAAATCATATAAATATTTTTGTGTTTCATAACATAAATTTGCAATGATTGCGCCCATTTGTAAGCTTGCTGCAATGAGCTTTGCAGTCTTATGAGTATGGATATATTGCAACTTATCAAGCGAAAGTGTTGTATTTTCGAAATGGCAATCAAGGGCTTGTCCAAGCACCATACCCCCAATACCTCCATTTGCACTCAAACACGCAATAAGTGCAACTACTACACTTGGGGCAAAACATGCATTTGCAAGCAAATGGAAACTATAGGTATTAAGACCATCTCCTACTAAAATCGCACTTACTTCATCATATTTACAATGCAATGTTGGATGGTTGCGTCTTAATGTTGCATTATCCATAGCAGGCAAATCATCATGAATGAGTGAATAGGTATGCAAACATTCAAGCCCAAGACATACATCAAAAGCATTTTTTACCTGTTCTTTTGCCTCCGCACACACAATACTAAGCAAAAGGTTTGGACGGAATCTTTTTCCTCCATTTAAAACCATTTCCCAAAATGCTTGCTCAAAGTATGGGTGGAAGCTTGCTATTGTTGGTTTGTTGGCATGGAGATAAGATTCAAACTCCATGCAAGTTTGCTTAAAAAATGACATAAACACGCCTTTAACTTTTTCTATAATTCTATCATGAAAGCATGATTTTAGGACATAAAATTATGTTATTTGATTTTATATAATCAAAAAATATTATGATGCAACTGCAGCAATCATTTGTGCAAAATTTTTAGAACAAAGACTTGCCCCACCAATCAATACTCCATCAGTGATGGCACAAATTTGTGCTATATTGCTCTGATTCACACTGCCACCATACAATGCTTTCTGCACACCTAATTGCCTTAATATATCCATTATCTTTGCAATTTCATCAAGGCTTGGTGTTTTGCCACTACCTATTGCCCAAATAGGTTCATAAGCTATTGTTAGTAGTGGGTATGATAAGTCAATATGTAAAAGCTGTGTGGCTAAGAAATCATACACATTACTCACATTTGCATCTTCTCCAATGCAAAGCATAATACGCATATTTGCTGCCATAAAGAATTGGAATTTTGCTGCAATCACAGCATTATGTTCGCCTAAAATATGGCGTCTCTCGCTATGCCCAAGCATAATGTGCTTAATTTGCAAAGCATTAAGGATTTCTTGCCCAATCTCACCAGTAAAAGCACCATTTTGCACGGGATAAGCATTTTGTGCACCAATCTCAAAATGCTTGTAGATATTATCTGTTAAGCTCGCTTGATTAGGAAATATAATAATGTTGTGATTTTTTGCATGCTGTATGGCTTCAAGCTCTGTTTGCAATGTAGCACAATATGTTAAAGTGCTTTGTGGTGTGTGGTTGGCTTTTAAGTTTGCTGCAATTGTTTTCATAATATTCCTTTCAATTTGATATATTGAATCTTAGCAATAAAATCAGTAATTTTATTAAATATAAGATTCCTTAAGTAGCAATATAGCCTAAAAACCACACAATAGAAAAACACATGTGAAGATAAAATACCATTTATATTTTGCTCATATGCACTTAGCTATAACCCATCAATAACAATATTAGCATAAAACTACTTGATAAGGCACAATCTCTTATACCTAGTATTTTCGTTATTTATTAAAATTATAATGTTAGATTTAGTGTGAAATTGATAGATTCTTTTTTGAGTATATTGTTGCATACTATTTGCAATATTTTTTAATGCATCTATTCTTTTTTCTAGCTTTTCAGTTTTATCATTCATAGTAGCTAGTATTGTATTATCAAGTTTTTTGTTATTGGCACATGTGCCACTTATTGCAATGGGGTAGATAAGAACAATTGTTGCCAAAAGCTCTTTATTTTCAAGATAAAATTTTGCGTTTTCTAGTGTATTGGTATCATATCGATGCTGTCCGAATTGTATTTCTGCCATAAGTTTTCCATCTGTATAATATAATTTAGCGGTATTATCGATTTCACCATTTGTATATGGAGTTTCACTATAAAGACTTCCATTTTCATAATATTCTTTTTCGATACCATCTCTTTCGCTATTGTTATATGGTGTTGTGCTTTTAAGATTCCAATTTTCATAATATGCTTTTTGAAAACCATTTATGTATGGGATTTCTAACCAAAGAGTGCCATTTTCACGATACCTTTTTTCAACACAACCTTGTATTTTATCTTATTCATTTTTACATTCTTTCAAATTACTATTATCTGTTTATTTTGTGTTGTTTGCTAACATTAGCATACCACATAACATAAAACTTACTAAAAATTTTTAACTTGTATATTAAACATAATATCCCTTTATTGAGAAACTATTATTTACTATAACACAATCCATTGCAAAAGTCTATATGTTTTATTGTTAATACCCAACAAAATAAAAACACAAATAAAGTATAATTTTTAACATCAATTTTGCAAGATAAGTGCTACTTTGCACACTTCATTCTTATATATACTGCATTATTAAGCAATTAGTCTTTTGTATTTTAAGTAAGATTATAAAGCTATTTTTAATGTTCTGCAAAAATATTAGTTTATGCTATAGCATATAGTTGATAGAAAACTATAGAAAAATGATGATATTTAAACATTCAAAAATGTATCTATATTTTAAACAACCAACAAAAAACAAAAAGAAATAAGAAAATTTAATGCTATTGCATCTATTTTAAGCTACAATATAAAAACTATATAAATCAAGGTATTATATATGAAAAAAGAGATTATTGTGCATACCCATACACAAAGTTATCCTATTACAATAGGCAAACTCACAACGCTTAACTTTCAAGAAAAAAAAGTGCTTCTTGTTACCTCTAAAAATATAGCTACCCTCTATCTACATTATGTTTTACCGCTTATAGAAGCCCAAAGTGTGCATACCTGCATTATTGATGATAGCGAAACCCATAAAAATATGCAAACTATAGAAGAAATTCTTGCAGCTGCTTTTCAACATAAACTGCATCGCAATGCTTTAATGGTTGCACTTGGTGGTGGTGTTGTTACAGATATGGTAGGTTTTGCGAGTGGAATTTTTCAACGCGGAATTGATTTTATTAGCATTCCAACAACGCTACTTGGCATGGTTGATGCAAGCGTTGGTGGTAAATGCGGTGTTAATAATGCCTATGGCAAGAATCTTATTGGTTTATTTCACCAACCAAAACAAGTTTTTATTGATACAATGTTTTTACGCACATTACCTGAACGCGAGTTGCATGCAGGTGTAGCAGAAATTATCAAAATTTTTGCATGCTTTGATTATGTATTATTGCAAGATTTTAGTATGCGTGATCTTGAGATTCATATAACACAAAGCATACATTTAAAGGCTTATATTG
This sequence comes from Helicobacter sp., assembly GCA_029264655.1. Classification (GTDB taxonomy): domain Bacteria; phylum Campylobacterota; class Campylobacteria; order Campylobacterales; family Helicobacteraceae; genus Helicobacter_A. The sequence continues at coordinate 5,639 of JARHZY010000102.1, forward strand.
TGGGACAAGATGAGCAAGAAAGACGAGGGTTGCGTGCATTGTTAAATTATGGGCATACTTTTGGGCATGCCATTGAGCTTGAGGGGGGGTTTCATGAATTTTTACATGGTGAAGCTGTGAGTATGGGTATTGTAATGGCAAATAGACTTTCAGTAAAACTTGGCATACTTTCACCTGATGTAGAAGAGTTTCTTTGTGCATTATTGCAACGTATAGGGCTACCAACACATTATAAAATAAAAAATATAGATTCTTTTTATAACTCTTTTTTCTATGATAAAAAAAGTCTTGATTCTAAATTGCATTTTGTTTTACTTGAATCAAGAGAATCAATTAAAGCAACAATCCATAACGATATAGATAAAGCACTTATCTATGAGGTATTACATGAATTTACTTAATTACACTACTTTCCCATTTATATCAAGAAATATGTATTATTGTATTGTGATGTTATGTAAGCTATTGCATTGTATTTGTAAGCAATGGTATAAAAAAAGCCTTGCTATTATTGGGTTATTTATCTATTGTAATGCCTGTTTATTTGCCACGCAACAAGAGTATGAAACCATAAATTCTCTTACAAATACAAATTTGCAATATGCGACACCACAAAGTAGCACTGCAAAATATTATGTAGGTAAACTGAAGCGATTAGATGCTACACTCCACGCAACTGAAAGCATATGGTTGAAACGTTATGATAATTTTAAAAACTACCATGATATTTCAAGCGAAATTGCTACACTTGAAAAAGAGAGTTTGCTTACACCATTAGAAGCACAACAAACACATAGGCTTGTTACCTTGCGTAAGCAACAAAACCTACTTGAACAATACCGCACCAAACCATTTGGGGAGCTACTTGATAAACCTACTCTTGAAACTCCACCAACACTTACTAATCCTTTTGGAATTTTTACAGCATTTTCCTATATCAAACATATATCAAGCCTTAAAGCAAATATGCAACATAACCAACAAGATCTTGATAAATTGCTTGCAACACTTGAGCAAAAAAGTGCAATTCTTAATGAAATTATGCAAAATCCAAAGATTACTTATGCTGAAAAACAAAACTATAAGCTTTTACTCACAAGCACTCAAGAACAGAATCTAGAATTACAAAGTGCACGCAATATTCTTGATACAACTATAGATGTTTTCAATAAAGATGCTGATGAAATTGAAGCAAATCTTGAATTGCAAATTAAAAATCAGATTCTAAAGCTTGTCTATATTGGTATTGGAATCTTAATAAGTGTGGTAATAGCATTTGTTTTAAAACTTATTGCAAAGCGTTATATAGAGCATCATGAACGTGCTTATACAACAAGCAAAGTTATCAATGTTTTTAATATCACAATTATTTTTCTTATTCTTTTATTTGCATATATTGATAATGCGACTTATGCGGTTGCTATGGTGGGTTTTGCATCTGCTGGTGTTGCTATTGCTATGAAAGATATGTTCATGAGCACACTTGGTTGGCTTGTCATTGTTGTAGGTGGAAGTATCCATGTTGGTGATAGAATCCGCGTAAAAAAAGAAAATGAAGTTTTTATTGGTGATGTGCTTGATATTTCTATGTTACGTATTACCATTTATGATGATATTACACTCACTTCATATAGAGAAAATCATCGTGCTGGTAGGCTTATCTTTATCCCAAATAATTATATCTTTACCAATTTGATTTCAAATTATACCTATGGAGATTTAAAAAATATTTGGGATAGTGTTTCAGTATGTATTACTTTTGATTCTAATATTGAAAAAGCAAAAAAAATAGCTCTTGAAGTTGCAAGCACACATGCAAAACTTTATACAGAACAAACAAGAACACAAATGCAACGCATGCGTGATCGATTTGCTTTAGCACATTCTGCATTAAATGTAGATCCACGTGTTTTTAATCTTGTAAAAGATAATGGTATGGATATTTCTGTATGGTTTCAAAATTATGCTTATGGCACGTTAAAATTAAAAAGTGTTATAGCACAAGAAATAATTGAAAAATATTTACGCGAAGATGATATACATATTGCTTACCCAATCACACGCATTGTATATGAACAAGAAAATGGATTAGGCAATCACAAGATTCCATAATGCATACCCCATTATGCTATTTAGATTCTATGCTTCAAGTATGCGTATTTGTGTTATAACTGCCATATCATCATGCTTAAAAATACCAAAAAGACTAAGCAATGTCGCATGTAACGCATGCATAGATTCCATAATAGGCGGTATTGGTGCATTGGCATTAATACTCACTTTTACTTCAAAGCCACAATGCCCGCACTCTTTATTCGTATAAGCTGGCTTTATATAATTAGAGAATTGTGCATCTTGAAATTGTGCTTTTGCTTGCTTAAAACGCATACGCATACGCGATTGTGTCGTTGCATTTGCATCCATTTTTGGTGTTTCTGTTTTTGGTGTTTCTATTGCTGTGCTATATTGTTTTAATTTAAAATGTTTAGGGTTAAAACTTGGTAAAAATTTAGTATGGTATTGCAATGTATCTGTATATATAGAATCTGTAGGATATATTTGAATATCTATACCTTGCAGTGGAATCTGATAGCATAATGCAAACACTTCACTTGTCGTCTTTGCAGCCTGCAATCCTGCGGTAATGGCTGCATGCAAATATTTTGTATGCTCCAAATCAGCCATAAAATTTGCAAAACTTTGTGGTGATACTAAAAGCAAACCACCCGCATTACTTATTTGTGCCTTATGTGGTTTTTGTGCTATGTTTGTTAAACCCATAGCAATATGCTGCATTTTTTCTCCTTTGCTTACGATATAAAGGCATCATAGCATGCTTTTATGTCTTGTAATGCTTTTTTCATAATACCTTTTTCATGTGTAAGGGCTATACGCACATAACCCATACCGCTTTCATTGCGTCCAAGATAAGAACCGGGCAATACTTTATGCCCTGTTTGTATATAAAGCTCTTGTGTAAAGAGTGTATCACTAGAGAATCCACTAGGAAGTATGCGTTTTGTTGGTGCAACACAAAGCCATAAATAGAATGTATAGGGATATATATGTATATCATGGAATATTTCTTGTGCTATTGTGAGATTTGTTGCAAATTGCTTGCGAATAGTTTCTGCATATTCATGTTCCTGCCAAGCAATTACACTTGCTTTTTGTAAAGTAAGTGGCATACTGATACCAACATAAGTGCGGAATGTTTTATATTCTTGCAATATCGTTGCATCACCAGCAATAAAACCACTACGCAAACCGGGTGCAGAAAGCCGCTTAGAGATAGAATTAATCACAAAAGTATTTTTAAAAGTAGTATTGCCAAGTGCAACACATGCTTCAAGGAGACTAGGCGGTGGGCTATCTTTATAAATTTCACTATAACATTCATCATTAACTAAAATAAAGTTATATTTAAGGGCAAGTTGCACCCATTCCATAAGCTCTTCTTTTGTTAGAATTTGTCCTGTGGGATTATTTGGAGAATTTAAAATAACCATACTCACTTTTTGCAAATCAGTATCACAAAGATGGGGTTTAAAGTCATTATCTTTACATAATGGCATATAAATAGCATGGGTGTGATTTGCAATTTGAGCACCTTCATATATTTGGTAAAATGGATTTGGAAATGCTAATGTAGGCACACCATTTTTTTTACATTTACCACTAGTAAAAATAAAATGCACAAAATTAAAAAGCACTTCTCTTGATCCAAATGTTGGGATTAATTCTGTTTCTTGCAAAGTTATATCAAAACGTTGTTTAACAAATGTGCGTTGTGCGGCTGGGAGCATAGAATCTAGAGTTGGGTAATAGCGTATAAGATGAGCATAGTCTTGCAATGCTTGCACTACTTTTTTTGGAGCTTCAAATGCTGGTTCTCCAATACTTAAATTCAACCCATTTATATTAGGATGGCAAGATTCTAATAATGTGCGTAGCCGTTCAAATGGATAGGGATGGAATGTCAAAAGTTACTCCTTTATGTTTTTCATGCAAATTTTATCTATAATTTTAGCAAAAAATCATATATAACGATAGATTTTCACTCTTATTTCAATTTTTCATTATATATGAATTGAAACATATGCCATTAATAATTTACTCTTAAGTGATATAATAATAACAATTATTATATCATGAGAAAGAAGCATAATGAGTAAAAAATACTATATAAGGTTTTTTAAGATTTATATAATTTCTCAACGATATAAGAAGTTTTTCTACATGCTACTTATGTGTAATATACTGCATTGCTATATTGTCTTTGCAGATTCTAATAAAGATACAAATACACAGAAAAATAACAATATATCATCATATAAGCTTAACGCTGTTGTTTCTGTTGGGAAAACTTCTAATATACAAGCATACCAATCTGGCTCTGTTATCAATAGAAAGATTTTAGATTCTAATCCAAGTGGCAATGGTGATATTACTTCACTTCTTAGAATCTTACCAAATGTGCAATTTGATAATGCACAATTAAAAAGCACAACACCCGGAGAAATTAGCCCTGCAAATATTTCAATATCAGGTGGGCTTTTTTACCAAAATAATTTTCAATTAGATGGTTTTAATATGAATAATGATTTAGATCCAGCAGGGACACAGAATACACAAAAGCCAGAATTAAACCAGCAAGGAGTCCCCGGAAGAAGTCAAGGTTTTAATATCGATACTTCTTTATTAGATTCTATAATTGTGCAAGATTCTAATATATCTGCTGCTTATGGTGGTTTTAGTGGTGGTGTTATACAGGCAAACACACGCAGAGCAAATAAGAAATTTGGGGCAAAAATAAGTTATCAAATTACACAAGGTGATGCAACTCCTAATAAATTTAGCCTTACAAATTATCATGTATATGGTGATATTAATGAATTTTTAAATTCAAGTTATTCTAATAACCAACCAAAATTTATAAAACATATTTTTCGCTCAAGTGTAGAATCTAAAATCAATCAAAATATGGGCATAATAGCAAGCTTTACAACTACACAAAGTTTTATACCATTAAAAGGCTATGCTTTAGATGAAGATTCTATTATAAGAGATGATATAGAAAAAACCCAAACAAGACAAAATTATAATTTCTTTATAAAAGGGCATTATGATATAGGTGAAAATGTGAGATTAGAAGCTAGTTATTCATATATGCCAGAATTTAGCAAATATTATGTTGTGAATGCAAAAGATTCAGATTTCTTTTACCAAAGTGGTGGGCATAATCTTGGGGTAAAAGCCTTGTTTGATAATGAGCTTGGAAGCTTAAATGCACAAACTAATTTTAGTTATTTAGAAGATTCTAGGACAAAAAGTGCGACAGATTATAAAACTTGGCTTTATTCAACTGAAAAAAATTGGAGTAACAATAAGCTTGGCACAGAAGAAGGAGGGTATGGCAATGTAGATAATAAAGAGATAAGTATAGATTTTAAAGTAGCACAAGAATTTGAGCCTATTTATTATAGCATTTGGGAAAATAGAATTTCAAGTGGCATTGAACTTGGATTTTCACATGTATATTACAAAAGGCATCAAGATACAAGGATAGCCCTAAATACTATTTTAATTGCAATGGAAAAAGATAAAACATGCACTGATACTAATTGGTGCACGAACACAGCACCAGAAGATACAACGCAAACAGATATACAAGGAAAACCATTGACAAATGGCTATTATTTTGGATTTTTAAATTATTTACATGCAGGTGAAATAGCATTAAATAATTTTAATACAGGTATTTTTGTAGAAGATGATATGAACTTTGATTTAAAAAAATATGGCAATCTAAATATACGATTTGGCTTAAGATTAGATTATGAAATATATATGAATAAAGCCCCTATTGCTCCGAGATTAGCACTCAACTATAAAGCACCATGGGGTGATTATAGTGAATACAGCACACAACAAACACAAGATTCTAAAAAAGGCTTACAACAATATTTAGATATATGGAAAAATAACAAAAATTTTACTACACAATTCACATTTGGATATAATAGATACTATGGGAGAAATATTTTTGCATTTAGATTAATGGATGGGAGAGCAAAGCTTGATAAACAATATTGGAAAGTAAAACCAGATGATTTATCTGGACCTATACCAGAAGAAACACCTTATGAACAATCCCCTTATGTAATAGATAATGGCGGAGTAGAAACAAACTTCACAAGGCTAAAAGTCCCATATGATGATGAATTAATGTTTGGCATATCACAACAGATTGCTTTATTAGAATTGAATACAAAATATATCCATAGATTCGGTAGAGATCAAGTGATGACAAAATGCAATAATTTTGATAATAAAAATGATTGCAAAGGATATATTTATAGCAATGATGGTATGTCAGATAGCGATATTGTAACTATTAGTCTATCAAATAATAAGCCTATAGAATTTTTTGGTGTGAGTAATTATATTTTATTTGCATTTGATTGGACGCATTTACAAAGAAATTTCAATAATTATGCTAATATTTTTGCAAATCCCCAATTAGCAAATCAAATAATTAGTTACAACGGACAATTTATCCGTTATATGGATAGACCAGCAGAAAACTTTTTTCGTCCATATACAATAAGACTCACTACTACCCATGCTTTTAATCTATGGAAGACAAAATGTATATGGAATAATTTTTTTAGGATTAGAAGTAAATATGATTCAATGGTGGCAGTCGGCAAAGATTTACAAGATAGCTATAATGGGGTAAAAGTAGAAACATTTCGTGTATTTAATGTGCCATTATCATTTACTTGGGATATGCGTTTTAGCTTTGAAATTGATGTTGCTAAACAAAATAATCTCTTTGTGAATTTAGATATATATAATGTATTAGATTCTAAAAATATAGCTATTTTAGATTTAAGTGCATTTAGTAGTAGCACAAGTGCCACTGCTATACCAACATATGAAATCGGTAGGCAATTTTGGATTGAATTGGGCTATAAATTTTAATATTAAGATTTTGTTATATGATTTATTGATATGTAAAATTTGTATATAAAATATTATGAATAAATACACTAAGCTTTTATATGCTAAAAATTCTTACAGCATTTCATTGTTATAAAATTTTTTAAGTTATTAACTTAAAGTAATTTATTGGCATATGCCATAAACATAAAATCATGTGTGCTATAATATAATTATATTTAGCATAAGGAAAATACATAATGATTTTAACACAAGACAAAGTAAAAGAGCTAAAGCTCACTGAAGGGAATATAACTATACTAGATGGTGTAACAGAGATAGGCAAAGAAGCATTTCATGGTTGTAGGACTTTAAAAACAATAGTCATACCAGATAGTATAATAAAGATAGATAGTTCTGCTTTTCAAGGTTGTGAATCCCTACAAAAAATAACTTTACCAAAAAATGTAACAGAGATTGGTAGCTATGCGTTTTGGGGTTGCGAGTCTTTGCGAGAGATAAACATACCAGAGAGTGTAACACAAATTGGAGAACATGCTTTTCAATATTGTATATCTCTACAAAATGTAACTATACCAGATGGTGTAACAGAGATAGGCAAAGAAGCATTTTGTGATTGTAGGACTTTAAAAACAATAGTCATACCAGATAGTATAATAAAGATAGATAGCTTTGCTTTTCAATGTTGTAAATCTCTACAAAAAATAACTTTACCAAAAAATGTAGTAGAGATTGGTAGCTGTGCGTTTGGGCATTGCAAGTCTTTGCGAGAAATAAACATACCAGAGAGTGTAACGCAAATTGGAGAAAGTGCTTTTGGGTATTGTGAATCTTTAAAAGAGATAACTATACCAGATGGTGTAATAAAGATTGGAGAAAGTGCTTTTGAAGGTTGTATATCTTTACAAGAGATAACTATACCAGATGGTGTAATAAAGATTAGTAGTTTTGTTTTTGTGGGTTGCAAATCTTTACAA
>JARHZY010000144.1 GCA_029264655.1 Helicobacter sp.
TAAGTAAGATTCTGTATCTTATTTAGTAAATTTATTTTAGTGGGAGAACATTATGAGTATTAGAGTAAAGATTGCCCTTATTGCAAGTATAATTGTCGTTGTTTCAATGCTTGGGTTAAGCGTTATAAAACAAATCAAAAGAAATTTTAATATTAAACCTTAAAGTGGGAGTATAAATTTATGAATAGTCTAAAATTTAAAATATCTATGTATTCCAACATACTATTTATTACATCATTGGTAATTTTTGGTATTGTATCTTTTGTGTTTATTAAAAATATATTATTGCAAGAGATTAAAGACCATCAAACACAAATTTTACAAAGTGCAAAAGCTTTTACTGAAAATTTCGACAAAAAGCATATGTTGATTGTTAAAAAGTTTGTCAAACACACTTCAAATGTCTTAAATGAACATTTTATGTCGCATGAATCAATGCTTAAATATATGGCAACGGAATTAAAGAGCTATAAGGATGCCGCAAACCTGATGGGTGCTTTTATTGCTTTGCTAGATGGGCAGTTAGTTATTTCAGATGCAAGTAGCGATAGAAAAGGGGTTAATGCGGTTATATTTGGAAAGACAAATAATTATGATGCTAGAGAAACAGACTGGTATAGGGCTACCATCTCACAAAGAGAAATATATAAAACTCCAACATACTTAGAGGCTATTTCTAAACAACCAATTATTTCTTATACTACGCCAATATATAATAAAGAAGATAAACTCATAGCAGTTTTTGGCATTGATATAAGTGCTCAAGATTTAAACAAGCAGTTTAAAGAACTACCCGGTCATGTGTTTTCTTTTGATTCTGATGGGCAAATTTTTGCCACTAGCAATGATAGTATTAATAACAACACCATAAATACAGAATTATTTAAAAACAATTTAAGTAAGCATGGAGAATTTAATATCTTTGCTTATGAAAAAAATCAAGAGGAGATGTTTGGGCTTTGCACTACTTATAATAAAAAAATTATTTGTGTTACAGATAGTGCAGATATTATTAAAGAATCTGCAAATAATATAGCTTTTATTCAAACCATAATTGCTATTGTAATCATTATACTTAGTTTATTGTTACTATATTTATTAACAGATTATTTTTTAAAACCAATAAAAATAATTCAGCATGGATTATTATCTTTCTTTTCTTATGTTAGGAATGAGAGCACAACTTCTGCAATTATAAAAGTTAATTCAAAAGATGAATTTGGCACAATGGCACAAGCTATCAATGATAATATAGAAAAAACTAAAATAGGACTAGAACAAGATTCTAAAGTAGTAAAGCAATTAGTGCTTACAACAAAAACAATAGAACAAGGGGATTTAAGCGTAAGAATCACAGAAACACCATATAACCCACAATTAAATGAATTAAAAGAAGTATTAAATAATATGCTAAACAGCTTACAACAAAAGATAGGTAAAGATTTAAATGAAATTGATCGTGTATTTGAATCTTATACTAAACTAGATTTCACAACAGAAATAAAAGATGCAAGTGGTAGAGTAGAAGTTGTAACAAATACTTTAGGTGAAGAAATAAGAAAAATGTTACAAACAAGCCAAAACTTTGCACAAGAACTAGAATCTAAATCAAAAGATTTAGAGAATGCAGTGCAAACACTTTCGCAAAGTTCAAATACCCAAGCAAGCTCACTGCAGCAAACAGCATCTTCAGTAGAAGAGATTACCGCATCAATGCAAAGTGTAAGCGGTAGGACAGGAGAAGTAATAAATCAAAGTGAAGATATTAAAAATGTAATAGGAATAATAAGAGATATAGCAGACCAAACAAATCTATTAGCACTTAATGCAGCAATAGAAGCAGCAAGAGCAGGAGAGCATGGTAGAGGCTTTGCAGTTGTTGCAGATGAAGTAAGAAAGCTAGCAGAACGCACTCAAAAGAGTTTGGGAGAGATAGAGGCAAATACAAATATATTAGTGCAAAGTATCAACGATATGGCACAAAGCATAAAAGAGCAAGCACAAGGTATCGGGCAAATAAATGAAGCAGTATCACAATTAGAAGCCGCTACGCATAAAAATGTAGAGATTGCTAACCGCTCACAAGAAATAAGCATAGCAGTAGATTCTATTGCAACAAAAATATTAGATGATGTAAATCAAAAGAAATTCTAATACTATATTTTTGGTTTTGTTTGATTTTTTTGTATTGCACCATAAGTAATGTATTGTTGTAAAACTAATGTGTTTGCAATAAAATACTGCTTATTAAAGTTTATTGTGAAACCAATTAGATTTGTTTATAGGGTAGGTTATAGGTTTGCATTTTGTAGAGTTTTGTTGGTTAAAATACACAAAATTCATATAAGCTTAACTATGGATTAAATAAGTGGCATAATGCATAAAACATTGTCATATAATTAAAGATTCTAGACTTTAGATGAAAAAAGTTTTAAAGAGAATTGGATTGCATGAAATTCTTTGCATATTGTAAAACTATTTTAGCAACATTGTATTTATACAACTTCGTTATAATGCGTGTATTAAATTAATAAAGGATAGATAATGAATATTACAACACTGCAGCCTTTTAATAAAGAGGAATTTGAGCGTATGGGACTTCTTTGGCATACAGACCCAGATAATACAGATTATATTAGCAATGAGCTTATTCATGTGAGTGAGAGTGAGGCTGATGCGTATTATAATGCATGTAATGAATTATATGATATGTATGTAGAGGCTGCTAGCTATGTCATTCAAAATAATCTTTTTTATGAGCTTGATATACCAAATTCACTCATTGATATAATTGTGCAGAGTTTTGAAGAAGATGTCCATTGGCATATTTATGGTCGCTTTGATTTAGCAGGTGGGCTTGATGGCAGTCCAATTAAACTTTTAGAGTTTAATGCTGATACACCGACTATGCTTTATGAGAGTGCAGCTGTGCAATATGCACTTTTAAAAGCAAATGGTTATGATGGTGATGCACAATTTAATAATATTTATACAGCAATTTCACAAAATTTCCAACGCCTGATTACACTTAGTGATGATATAAGTAATTTTCATGAGATTTATGATGGATGGAAAATTTTGTTTTCAAGCATTCGCGGAAGCACTGAAGAGGAGAGGACAATAAAATTTTTACAAGATATGGCACATGATGCAGGATTGCAAACAGACTTTTGCTATGTTGATGAAGTGCAATTAAGCTCTACTGATGGAATCTTCTATAATGATGCAAATTTTGAATTTTGGTTTAAATTTATTCCATGGGAAAATATTAGTATTGATGAGCCAGAATTAGCTTTAATTATTAATGATATTATGGCAAACCAAAAGGCAATATTTTTAAATCCCGCTTATACTATTCTTTTTCAAAGCAAACGTATTTTAAAGATTTTATGGGATTTATACCCTAACCATCCATTGTTGCTTGAAACTAGTTATGAACCACTTACTAAGAAGCAGGTAAAAAAACATGCCTTTGGTAGAGAAGGTGCAAATGTAAGCATTTTAGATGCAAATGGTAAACCCATTGCAACAAAAGATGGCGAATATGCAAACCATAAACCAATTTATCAAGAATTTTATCCATTAAATACACATAATGGTTCATTCTATCAAGCAAATGTGTTTTTCGCTTTTGAAGCTTGTGGGTTGGGCTTTAGAAAAGGTAGTGAAATTATTGATAATTATTCAAAATTTGTAAGCCATGTTATTGCCTAGTATGGATTTCTAAAGGAGATATAAAATATTATTTTAGCTTTGCATGGCAGTTTTTGTTATTGCAAAAGAGTAATATGCTATGTTGATTTTTCTTGCAATAAAGTAATTTTTCTTATCGAAGATGCCTTATAGTTGGAGTAAGGTTTATTATTTTATCGTAAATCTTTAAATCCATGTATTTTATAATATCACTTTGATTTACTCCAAAATAATTTCATAGTTTTATAAATATTTTTATCAATATTTTAATAAAATAAATATTTATGGTATTATTGGATATATGTTAGGTTTTTTGTAGTTTTGTGTTATTACAAACACATGTTTATAGGAATATATAAGACTACATACTTTATTCCAATAGTGAATGTTGAGAGATTGGTAGATGGTATTAGTAAAAAGCGTTGGGTAGTGTAATTTAAAATTATGCTATGTTTCATTTGTATCAACAAACTTAATAATAGAGCTTTTAGAATCAAAGCAATATAGAACACAAAGAGATAGTATATAGGAGTTTATAATATTATTTAGTAGGGTGGCGGGCAAAAATGCTTACAAAAATCCTATGAACATACGATATTTAAGTTTTATTATTAAGGAGTATCTCCCAATATGAAAATGATTGATTGCGTAATTATTCCCGCACGAGGTGGGAGTAAAAGGATTCCAAAAAAGAATATGCAACCTTTTTGTGGCATACCTATGCTTGAACGAAGTATTCAACTTGCACAAATGGTTAGTGATTGTGTAATTGTAAGTAGCGATGATTCTGCAATACTTGACTTTGCTAAAAGGCTTGGGGCTTATACTATATTACGCGATGCATCTCTTGCAAGTGATACAACACCTACACTTCCTGTTATTACAAATGCTATTATACCTTTTCTTGATGAGGAGGCGGGGCATTTTATGGCAGGATATGCCACCACACCAACAACTCCATATACAAAAGATTCTAAGAATACACAATGCAAACAACATAGCAATACGCAACAAGAAATATCTACACCTTGTTTTGATGGTAATCTATTTGATAGTATTCCATTGCAAATTACCCTGCATTCAACAATATTATGTCTTTATGCAACCGCTATGTTTGCCACAAAAGATATACTTTTAGAATCTTATGCAATGCTTGCAAAATATCCGCAAGCTAGTTATATTGTTGCTATGCTTGAAGCTTCAAAAGTTTTCCGTAGTTTTACTTGCACAGATAAAGGCTTTTTGCAGTTTTTATTTCCAGATTTTATCAATACACGTTCGCAGGATTTGCCGCAAGCATTTCTTGATGCTGGGCAATTTTATCTTGGATATGCAAAGAGCTTTTTAGCACAGATTCCATTGCTTGGGCAAAGTAGCATGGGTATCACTTTACAATATGCCCATGATATTGATACAATGTTTGATTTAATGGTTGCCCAAAGTCTTTTTACGCATATTCATAATAACAATAAGGTATAATATGGTAATACGCATATTAACAGAAAATCAAAAAGGGCTTGGTTTAGGACATGTTGCAAGGTGCTATAATCTTGCACGTATATTTGTTGCAATGGGATATAGTGTTGATCTTTTTATACGCGGTGATTCTAGTTTCCAAACTTTTATTCAAAAACAAGGTAAAATTATTAACAAGCAAGCACAATGCTATCCACTTGCATTACAATGGGAAGAAATAATCAATCCTTTATTGTTAGAAAGTGATATTTGTATTATTGATAGTTATATCATACATGATTTTACCTCCTTTTTACACTCTAGCAAAGTGCTTGTTTTGTTTGATGATGATGGGAGGCATATAGCATTTTTATCAGAATATCTTGACAAAAAGAAACATAATGTTAATATTGCAACAATGCAAGCAGAAGTCTTTTTATTGAATCCTAATGGTTTTTATACAACGCAAAATCTTAACCAACACTTACGCCAACATATTTTTTCAGGTTTGCAATATGCACTTTTACATCCTTGCTTTCATGATACAAAGCTTATGGATACAATGCGTTGCTATGATTTTTTTGTATGTTTGGGTGGTGAAGATGCAGATGACAAAAGTGCAACAATTTTTACACAATTGCAAGCATTTGCAAAAAGCATTGTAGTAGTGGTGGGGGCAAATTATAAGGGTAGTTTGCTCTATTCGCAATATATGTGCCAAGAAGTTAATATAGTAGATTCTATGCAGCCATATAAAATTTATCATAATATTTCACAAGAGTATATGGCAGAGCTTATGGCTTTATCAAAGCATTGTATTGTGTCTGGTGGCGGGATTATTTTTGAAGCATTAAAACTTTGCCCAAAGGTATTTGCTCTCAATATTGCAACAAACCAAGATATACAAATTGCAATGCTTGTAGCACAAAATCTTATTACAACCATTACTCTACCACTACAGCAGACATATTTTATGCAAATAGCATGCCATGAGAATGGTATATCGCATGGTGAAAATATTGTATGTAATGTAGAGATTGGGACACAACTATATGAATTTGCTTCACAGCTTGCATTTAAAGCTTTAAACAAAACACTCCAAGCCAACCAACATAAAAAGGCACAAAATTTTTCTTTTCATACATATCGTGCTATTGATTTTTGTAATCTCTCAAGCAGCGAAGCTATGCGTGTATTAACATACCGCAACCATCCATTTGTGCGTGAACGCATGTATGGCAATAATACTATTAGCACACAAACACATTATAATTTTTTGCAATCTCTGCACAACGATGAGCATTCTCGCTATTTTCTCGTGCAAGATTCAATAGCTATGCAAACTACTAGTGATACACAAACTTATGATATAGGAGTTATTAGTTTTTCACGGATAAATTTAAAACATAGGCATGCATATCTTGGAATCTATAAAAACCCTTTATTGAAGCCAACAAAAGGGAAGAGGTATGGGCATTATCTTATGCAAATGATACAACACATTGCATTTTGCCATTACAATCTTTATATGTTGTATCTTGAAGTAGTAGCAACTAATACTAGTGCAATAAGATTTTATGAAAAAGAAGGATTTCATATGCTTGGTGTATTGCAGAATGCTTTTAGAATCTATGAGCATAATAATGAAACTTTTCATGATGTATTGCTTTATGGTATGCAGAATCCAAATATGCAACATTGCCTTAATACTTAAGTATTGTTTGGATATTATCAAAAATAGAGTATGATTCACATATTTAATTAATAAACAATATATAAATATTTTTTATTAAGGTGTTGTAATGGTATTTTATATATGTTTTTATTGCTAATGTTGAAGTATTTTAAAAAACCAAATATTTCTTATTATTTTCTTTAATTTCTCCTGTTTCTATCTCGCAAGAATTATCATCACTATGTAAAATAGCTAATAAACTTCGTCTTTAGTATTTATATATACAATTAATGTGAAGCCTATTTATTTAGTTATCTGTAAAATACCTATTCTATCATCATATATATCGCTATTGTATATTTTTTTATGTTGTTGGCAAAAAGCATCGCCTATCTTTAGGATACTTTTATTTGTAGTCTTAAAATATCCATATTTTATAAGGTTTTTATCTTTTGTTGGGCTAAAAACCATATTTCTCTTTATTTTGTTACTAGCAACATAAATTATGGGCTATTTGCCTATTTACTTGATTGTGTTGCAACTATTCTGTTTTTTTAGATGTGATTATGTATGTGCTAAATTTAAGTGCAAGCATGAAGTGCTGTGATTATTGGAATCTTATATTTATAGAGTAAATGTTACTAAATTCTACATTATATTATATATGCTGTTAAATTATACGGAAAACACTTATTATAGTCATTTCATGCAATGTGTATTGCCATTTTTTTGTTCCATATCAAAAAAAAAAACAACTTTATGTTATAGAAACATAAAAATTAACTTGTATTTTTATTTTTTTATTGTTAAAATGATAAAGTTCATGTATTTTTTTGAATTTTTGCTGGGAGTATAAAATATGATTTTTTCTCGTCTTCGTATAGGGACAAAAATATCTGGAGTGGTTGTGCTGATTATGGCGATAGCTATGGTTGGGCTTTCTTGGATTATTGCTTTTGGGGCTAAAAAAGCACTTGAGAATGAAGCTGAAAAGCTTCTTCAAATAGCGTCCGCACGTTATGCAAATTTTGTTTATTCTATCGTTTCTGATGGATTTATTTCGGTAAATACTATACAGGGAGTAACAAATACTATTTTTGAAAATGCTATAGTGCCAAGAGAAACGCAATTACTTAATGTTATTGATAATATGGTGGATCATAACCAACACATCACTTTTGGTTATATTTATATTAAAGATGCATCAAATATAAAACTAAAAGAAAACTCTAAATCAATCACAAGTAATGGTGAGATTCTTATGATTATTGATGATAGGGATATAGAAAATATAGGTGGAACACAACAGGTTACCCCTGATTACAAAATTTTAAATACGCAAGCTTTTGAAGATGCAATGAGGAGTGATAAGATTGCGTTTGGTAATGCAATACCAATGAATATTGCTGGCACAGAAGTGTTTGCGGTGAATATTGTTGCACCAATTTATAATGCAGAGAAGAAAAAAATAGGTGTTATAGGGGCAACAATAGATTTAAATGTATTAAGAAGTAATTTAGTAGAGCGAGATAGGGCATTTGATGGTGAAATACGTATGCTTATTTCTGATAAGGAGACTATTATTTCACATACTAATCCAAATGCTGTGAATAAGAAGCTTACTGAATATAATGCTACTCCACAAGCACAAAAAGTAGGAGAAGCTATAAAAAACCACCAAAATGGTATTTTTGAATATTACTCTATTACCAACAAAGCTTTATCAGCTGCCGCTCTTTATAGTTTCCGCATACCCGATACAAATAGATATTGGGGAATGCTAACGCTTGTGCCATACGAACAAATAGAAAAACCAGCGTATGAAATCATGCAATATGTTGCTATCGCATGCCTTATTTTTATTGCACTTTCAGCAGTGCTTGTTGCAGCATATGTAAAATTTAGAGTGAGTATTCGTCTTACAAAAGTGCAAAACTATCTTTTTGATTTCTTTGCATTTCTACGTTATGAGAAAAATGAAGTTCCAGACTATAAAATAATAGCACGAGATGAAATAGGAGAAATGGCAGAAGCTATAAAAAATAATATTGCTTTTATCCAAAAAGGAATTACGCAAGATAGGATGGTTGTCAAAGAAACCATTAATGCAGTGCAAGATATAGAAAAAGGGGATTTTATGGTAAGTATCAATAATACACCAAATAACCCTGAACTTGTCAAATTAGCTTCTGCACTTAATGATATGTTAAATGTATTAAGACAAAAAGTTGGTTCAAATATGAATAGCATTAGCAAGGTATTTGAAAGTTATAAAAATCTTGATTTTACTATTTCGATTGAAAACGCTATTGGTAGTGTAGAAACGATGACAAATATTTTAGGAAATGAAATCAAAATTATGCTACAGGCTTCTTCTGGCTTTGCTGATGTTCTCACAAAACAAAGCGGTGAGTTGCAATCTTCAATGGATCGCCTTATTGAATCAAGTAATTTTCAAGCTAATTCACTCCAAGAGAGTGCATCTGCAATAGAAGAAATTACTGCTTCTATGCAAAATGTAAGTGAGAAGACAAACGAGCTCACCGCACAATCAGAAGATATTAAAAGCGTGATTGAAATCATACGCGATATAGCAGATCAAACAAACTTATTAGCACTTAACGCAGCAATAGAAGCAGCAAGGGCAGGGGAGCATGGTAGGGGCTTTGCAGTAGTTGCAGATGAAGTAAGAAAACTAGCAGAGAGAACACAGAAGTCATTAGGAGAGATTGAAGCAAATGTAAATCTTCTTGTGCAGTCTGTTAGTGATATGGCATCCTCTATTAAAGAGCAAACAGAAGGAATAGCCCAGATTAATGACGCAGTAGCACAACTTGAGAATATTACCCAAGATAATGTTTCAATTGCCAACCACACAAGTGCTATTACCCAAGATGTGGGCTGTGTTGCCCAAGAAATCTTTAATGATGTGCATAAAAAGAAATTTTAGTTCTATGCAGCTAGAATCTAGTCAATAAGGATTACTTATTTGACGATAGAAATATTTTTTTATTTCTTTTTTTATCCACTCTCAATATAAAAAGCTATATTTTATAGCTAAAGGATAATTACTTATACTTTAGCAGTTAAAAACTTGACAAGGCATTTGATATAATGTCAAAATATAATCCTACATAATTGTTTAGCAAGATAAATCCTATGGATTTTAAAGACAGGCTTTTAATGTATTGAGAATGCTTGTTTGAAATAAAAATTGTTTAATGCTAATATAGATGGAATCTATTTGACATGGGTGCTAGCCAATGCTTTTGCTTATTGTGGTTATAGAGGCAATATTATTACTAAATTTTAGTTACAATAATAATTCTATATCCATAGTTATAAATATTTTTTAGAGTAAATAAAGCTCTGTAATTGCGATTATAGATTCTATACTTGGAGTATGAAGCCTTTTTAATGATGGCGATCTCTATTTATATTGCGATATTAGATGAATTTGCTTATATTTATAATAAAATTTTCTAAAAGAGTTTATTTTTTAAGTATAATCAAGCTTTTAAAATTCAGGAAGGATATGCATGTATTCGTATTTGTTTTATGTGATTATGTGGGCAGTGTGTTTTGTCCTTGTTATACCTGTGCTTATTGTCGGTGTTATTTATGTGTTGTTAAGTAATAAACCACCAAAGCAAGTTGAAAGCACATTGCAAATTATGTTTAATATCATAAAAGGTGCACAAACAAAAGTTGCTTTTAGTGCCGCACTTGAGCAGTTTAAGGGGAAATATGGGGTATTAAATGATGAAAAAAATTTTGAATTATGGCTTCAATGTATTAAAGAATTAGCACGTTCAACACATTGGGATACCGATGCAATTGCAAAATTTGGACAAGAACTTGAAGATAAAAATACAACACATGCGAAAAAAATCTCTACTGCTATTGCAACCGTGTTAAAAACAAAAGAGCAAAAAAAATAATTTCTAAGAGTAAGTATGAATAAATTAGCAATATATCCCGGAACATTTGATCCATTAACAAATGGGCATTTAGATATTGTAAAACGTAGTAGTAAAATGTTTGAAAAAGTAGTTATTGCGGTGGCAAGCTCTGAAAGTAAAAATCCACTTTATAGCTTAGCAGAACGTGAAACAATGATAAATTTAGCATTAGAGGAATATAAACATGAGATTCCAAATGTATGTTGTATTACCTTTAGTAATCTACTTGCCACATTAGCAGCTGATATGCAGGCAAAAGTAATTATACGAGGTTTGCGTGTTGTTAGCGATTTTGAATATGAATTACAAATGGGATATGCCAATGCTTCCCTTAATAACGCATTAGATACAATTTACTTTATGCCTACTTTACAAAACGCCTTTATTAGCTCATCAATTGTGCGGAGTATCATTGTGCATGGTGGTAAATTTAGCCATCTTGTGCCAAAGAGTATTCATACCTATATACAACAATTACAATCAAAAGAATTATAATGCAATATTATGTTATTGAAGGTATTGACACAAGCGGTAAAACAACGCAATATAATCTCATAAAGCAACATTATCCATGTGTATCATTATCGGATTATAAAGATTCCCAAACACAATCTATTATTTTGTTAAATGAACCCGGTGGCACAGCATTTGGTAATCTTATACGCGAAATACTGCTACACAAACAAGTTGCAATGGCAGATAGGAGTGCATTTTTATTATTTTTAGCACAAAGAGCAGAGATTTTTGAACGCATTAAAGATTTGCCCAATACAATTATTGCAGATAGAAGTCTTATTTCTGGTATAGCCTATGCACATACTATCGATATGCATGAAGCATTGCGACTTAATCTTTTTGCTACACAATCTATTTTACCGCATAAAATTGTATTATTGGAGTTATCTGAAGCGACATTGAAAGAGCGTTTAGGGCAAAAGCAACTTGACAACATAGAATCAAAGGGTATTCATTATCTCATGGATATACAAGAACGTTTAAAAACAATCATAACATATTTGCAAAATAGCAATACCATGCAAGATTTAGGCTATTGTAATCCCAATAGAGTTAAGAATATAGATTCTGCTTATAACGCACAGACGCAGCAGCCCGAAGTTTTAAGGCTTGATGCAGCACTACCGCAAGAGATCATACATAACTATATTTGTGCTTTTTTTGGAATATAAATGTATTGTGTTGTGTGCGGACAACTAAGTTGGCATATAATATGTAAGAGTTGCTTGCATAATATATGGCATGTAGATTCCAAACGTATATTGCATAATAATGTAAAAGTTTTTAGTAGTTTTGCATTCAGTGAATTAAAGTTTTTATTAGCAAGTAAAAATCATATTATTGGCAGTCGTATTTTTAAATGTTTAGGATATTATGGTGTTTATAAATTTTTTGCAAGTTATCCAAATTTAGCAGCACTCCATAAAAAATATATTGCGGTTATCTCTATACGCAATCATACTATTGGTGCATATTCGCATAGTGCAATCCTAGCACAATGTTTTCAAAAATATGGTTTTCAAGTTTTTCATAATGCACTCATTATCGGTAATAATAGCCGTTTTGCATTTCTTGGACGTCAAGAGAGGGAAAAAATAGGTAGAAATTTTCATTTTACTTTAAAAAAAGAATATGAAAGTATTATTTTAGTAGATGATATTATAACAACCGGACAAACACTCTTTGAGGCAAGCCAAATTCTTATGCAAAATAATCATACACCGCTTTTTGCATGGACACTTTGTGATTCTAGATATTAATAATTAAAACATAGTATATATTAGATATTCACAAAGATTTTTTAATAAGACTATTGTAATAACACAATAAAACACCATTTTATATAAAATCAACTTGCTTTTATAATAAAGTTATCATGTTTGGGAGTGAAAATTTATGTTTTTGGGTATAATATAGACTTTGAAGTTTTTATATGATGCTAAGGAGCAATAATGCTAGAAGGGCAAATTATTAGTTTAGATACCGCAAAAAAAGAAGGAAAAGTTGAACAAGCATTAAACAAAAGAGTATATCCATTTGCTTTTGCAGTATGGCAGGGTGAAGAGGAAGAATTAGCTCCAAATATTGATGTTGAATTTGTGGTAGAAAATCGTATTGTTACAAAAATGCAATTAAAGATTTCACTTGAAGAAGAGGAAGCAATACCTGTTACAAAATCACCCGAAGATTGTATTAATGAGTTTTTTGCCCGTGAAAAATCTATATTAAGCCACCATCATGATTTTATTGAGGGCAGTAAAGAGCTTGATTTTATGCGTATGAAACGTTTTTTATTTACAGCATATAATGATTTATGTGATTTAGATTCTATGCTAGAAAACAAAGAGCTTAGAGCAGTGAAACATGAGGTATCATCATTATATAAGGACTTTGAAGAATATAATAGAAAAATTCAATATCCATTGGCATATTCATTTGAAAAAATTTTTTTAGTGCGTCAAGTTGCCTATACACATTTAGAGCAATATATTGAGGATGTAAAAATTGGTATGGCAGGTGCAAAAGCCGAATGTGAACCGCTTGGTAGAAGGCTTGAGGAAGAAGAGCGGAATCTAAGGCTTATACCAGATAAAAAAAGCCGCGAATATTTAGAATTTGAGAAAGAAGTAAAGTTGTTGCGTCGCCGTTTTGTTGATTTAATTGATTATATTGCTAAACAAAAAGATATAATTACAAGGGAAAGTGCACGTTTGCAAATTTTTAAAGAAAAGCATTACCAAACATTTGCCGATGTGTTTGCCCCTATGACTACAGAGATAAAAGATCGTTTTGTTCGCCTTCTCAATACTAAAGGTTATGAGCTTGATAAAGCAATGTGGGCACGTGCAAAAACAAACCAATATGTAAAAAAATTCTTTCGTGATGCAGATATTCATGGTGGTTATAATTCAAAAACTTATTTGCGTTACTTTCTTAAAGGGCTTGATAAAAATAAAGTTGTTTCTGCAAAAACAAAAGAACTTTTTGGTTTATTAAGAGATTTAGAAAAAATCAGCATACAAAATGTGATGGTTATCCAAGAAAATGATACAAAATCTTTTAAATTACAGCAACTCATTGAACGCGTAGATTCAGGATTAAAAGTAATAGTTGAGCATAATCCTTTTGATGCACTTGCAAAGCTTGGGGCAAAACCACAAGATATTGTTGTGCTTGATTATAAAAATAGTGGCTTGCTTGCATTTGATTTTATCCGCGAATATAAAGCAACACCAAATGCTAAAAACCCCGTATTCATTGTTATTACCCCAACACCGCTTGATTATAATACAATGGAAGAAGGGAGAGAAATTGGTGTTGAATATTATATATTAGCAAATGATGCTGAAGCATTCTCTGATGCAATACGCATGGTTATATAGTCTCATAAAGTTAAAATTTATAATCTAGTCTTTATATATATTCTATTATATAGTAAAAAAGTTCGCTAAGATTGCTATTAATCCTACGCAGGAATACTCCTGCATGTAGGCATGGAGTAAAGAGATTGATTATCTTTAGTCTAATGGGTAAAAATAGCATATATGAGATTCTAAATTATCCATTTAAGAAGATTAAATCGTTAGATTCTAAGTAAAAACTTGCAAATAGGCTAATAATATAGCTTTAGGTATTATAAATAGAGGCGATTTGTTTTAATCTTTGCTTTTATATAACAATAAATATCAAAATAAGAGATTTCTAAATTACATGGCATACTCCATCTGTGGCATGTAAAATCTATAAAAAACTCTAACTTAATTTTTTAAAAGCAAATTATGTTTCATATTTTTTAATTTCCTAAGCACTAGTAGTATTTGTCAATGTAATAATATATATTGTTTGTAAAATTATAGCCCATGTATATACTTATAACTTTTGTGGCATAATACATATGTAATATTATATCCTAACAGGATTTTTTAAAATGTTTATAATTTGACATATAGTGGTTAGTCATATATTTATAGAATCATATTTACCATATAAATATAAGTTAGCATAGGAGCTAAAAGTTTAATAAAATATATTTAATTCTATAATTATCAATTCTTGTTTATATTGTGTTTTAGATATAAAATCATTTATATATCTTATTGTATGTATCATATATTTCCATATGTAATAGAAATATCATATTAAGAAATATAATATATTTATTCTTATAATGCTATTTATTGTGTTATAATTCTCTAGCCATTTATATATTTTGTATAAATATTATATCTTAATTTACTTTATTTCTATCTTTATATTCTATGCGTTAGCTGCCTAAAGGAGTGATTGAGATGATAGCAAGTGGTAATAATACGCAAACATATAAGAAAAAACAACCTTTAGATAAAAAGCTTAGTAAGAGTTTAGTTTTTTGGGTTTTTGTTGGATTGTTTTTGGGTATGCTTTTTGGGACGATAGGAAGCTTATATCATGAAGAACAAACTTCAGCTTTCATACATTTCTTTTATAATTTTTCTGTGCATTCTAAAGAATATACCATAGATCCATTTATCAAAGGCTTGAAGTTATTAATGGGTCCTATCATCTTTTTAACTATTATCACGGGTATTATACGGCTAGAAGACCTTAAAACACTTGGGACTTTAGGGTTTAAGACTGTTATTTATTTTGAAGTTGTTAGCACATTTGCACTTGTTATTGGTGTCTTTTTTGGTGAAGTGATTAAGCCCGGACATGGTATGCACCTTGATGTGGCAAGCCTTGATGCAGAAAGCGTGCAAGGCTATATAGAAGCAGGGGTAAAGCAACAACAAGCTGCTGGTGGAGAACTATGGAATATTCTTATTAGTGCAATACCACATGATCCAATTAGTCCATTTGTGGAAGGCAAAACTTTGCAAGTGCTTGTTATGGCGGTTATAATTGCAATTATTTTATCTTTTACACGTAAAAATTTTAAAGAATCTGCATTAAAGTATTTTGAAAGCATGCAAGAAACATTTTTTAAGGTGCTTACTATTTTAATTTGGTATAGCCCGCTAGCAACATTTGGTGCAATGGCATTTTTAATAGCAAAGTTTGGTTTTAGTTCCATTAGTGGTATGGCATTATTGCTTGTAACAATGGCACTTGCTGTGCTAGCGTTTGTTTTTGGTGTTTTGGGGATTATTGCAGGAATTGCACGTGTAAATATTTTTAAATTTATGCGTTTCATTTATAGAGAAGTGCTTGTTGTCTTTGCAACTTCAAGCAGTGAAACAGCCCTTGCCCCACTTATGCGTAAGCTAGAAAAAGCAGGCATACAGAAAGCTTCTGTGGGATTAGTTATCCCAACAGGATATAGTTTTAATCTTGATGCAACAAATATTTATCTTAGTCTTGCAGTAATTTTTCTTGGGCAGGCATTTGATATTCCACTTACCTTAGAACAAACCATTACACTTATTGTTATTCTTATGGTATCGTCAAAAGGTGCAGTGGGTGTTACTGGTAGTGGTTTTATTGTGCTTGCTGGCACACTCTCTGCACTCACAACGGCTGATGGCTCACATCTTATCCCTGCAGTTACGGTTGCGGCAATATTGGGGATTGATAAATTCCTTAGCGAAATGCGTAGCGTTGGGAATCTGTGTGGCAATGCTGTTGCATGCATGATTGTAAGTATTTGGGATAAACGCGTTGATATGGAGAAATTCCGCTATGCACTCGACCATCCTAATGAATTTAAAGTCTTATAAGAATAATAAATGAGAATCAATAATATTGTATTTAGCATAAGGTTCTTGATATACCAAGAGCTATAAGCAATTCTATAATATTTTTGGGCTTTTGTATTCTAAAATAACATAAATTTCAAGTAAAAATTCTTTTGTAGAATAAGCTTATTTATACCATAATATACACAAAAAGCAAAAAAGTATATAAATGCAAATAAATGTAAAACTATAGTATATAGGTAATATTAAAATCCCTAAAATCTATATACAATACATGAAAATATTTCTTTTATATTCTGTTGATTAATAGAATGCTTATTTTATTTGTAAGAGCTATTTTTCTATTTTCAAAGAATAAAATATAGATATAAAGCCATAAAATACAAGAGTAATATGGGGGTAAAGAGCATTATTGTTTTACTATTGCATTGCATAAGAACACCTTAATGTAAATGCATATTAGTTACTATTCATACTCTAATAGTAATAGAATCTAAATTGCCATAAACTCACACTGAACATATGAACTCTATCATAGTGATACATTCTATGATTGATTGCTCTCTTATTTTCTAAACTATAAAGTAATATAGTAAGATTACATTATTTTTGCTTTTTATATTGGTATTTATTTTTTCTTATTATCTATGATTTTTATATTTTATCTTTCATTTTTTATGTATTGATATATTATTCTTTATTGACATGTTATCTTAAGTGGTATATTTTATAGGGATTCTAAATTGCATGATTTTTGGTGTATATAAATGCGTTTAAGAAAATAATTTTGGTAGAGAAGTTTATATATTTTAAATAATACGCATACATTTATTCAATATTATCTATTTGCTTTTGGTATTATTCTTGGATTATGTATTTTCTTTTTATTTTTTTCAAAGCGTATGACTAAATAAGCATGTGCTTTGTGATATTGGTTATATATTGCCAAAAGTTAAAATTGGCAATTTTGCTCTATTGGTAGTCATTGTGTGGAATTAGGGAGCAGACAATATAACTCTTTTGTTGATAGGTTGAATATCTCGTGCAACATCATGTAATATTGAATGTAATATATCTATTTGTTCTTTGGAAGCTTCAACAGGTTCTTTTAAGACTATCCATTGCACATTTTCTGTGCATGGGGGAGTAGTTAAGCTTCCTTGAAATGCATAGTATCCTTTATTTTTTGGTAATAAATCCATTATGAAAACTTTTTGTATTCTTTCTGCTTTGTTAATCTGTGTAGGAGACTTGGAGATAATAGAATTCATTTCGCCATTTTCCAATCCTTCTTTAAATAAGACGCCAACAACAAGCAAGTTTCCTTTACTATCACTATGGACTAAATGCATTTCCATAGGATATTTTTTATCATTTATCATATTTTCAGAAGGTGTATGAAAATGTAGTTGTATCAAATTATATTGAGTGTTTTTATATACTACACCACCTGCATTATCAAATTTTACTTCTATTGAATGCCCGTTATTGACGATTGATGTAGAGTTTGTCCCATACCATAAAGAGAGTTTGTTATTGGTATTTTTTGTTATAGAATCCTTAATGTTGATTGGTGATTGTTCTATACCACTCCCACAAAGCTTATAGCTACTATCAAGACTAGCCCACATGTTTGGACCATTATGTTTATCATAACCCCAATGTGCTGCAAATAAACTATTGGCAAAAAGACTATATGCTAAAAATATCGACTTCAATTTCATGAATTATCCTTTTAAGTTGAAATACTATCGTTATTAAAATATTTAGCTACTAAGACTAAGCTATATTTTTTATTATACCATATTTTTATAACTCCCACAATGTTTTAACTTTATAAATTTAAATTCGTTTTACTTTGCAAAACTTTAGATTTTTTTATAATCTTTATATATGTGTAGCTTGTCAATATTTTTTAAAACATGCATAATATAGATATCGTGTGTAAATTAAGGCAATAATATTAAAAGATTTATGTAAAATAAAATAAATTTATCTTTAGTGTAATTTTTATAAATTTTTATTTCTTATCTTAATATAAATATTAAAAAGATAGATATATTGCATAATAATATCCCATATTTACTTAATAACATTCCAATATGCTAAAATTTCTCTAATATGTGCAAACACATATATTAATACCATAAAAGTGAGAGATTATGCGGTTAAAAAATATTTTTATATATTCTTTTAGTGCATTATGCTGCATGAGTATGCTTTATGCAGATTCTATTGTTTTTCTCCCAGATCCTAGTCGTTCGGCAAAACATACTACACAAGATGATTTTGGTGATGTTTCGCAAGATTCTGATTTGCGTCTTTTTGATATTCAAAAAAAAGGTTTTAATCCTAAAGATTCAAAAGGCTTTAAAGCATTGCCCAATGAGAATGATGCAGCACAAATACCACAAAATCCTATCACACCGCCACAAGATATGCAACAAGAGGAGCTACCAAAAGAATATAGCAATGCTTTTGAAACAAGCATGATACCAACACAAAATATAGAATCTATGCCAATTTTGCTTGCCCAAAATACATTGCCTGCAAAAAAAATACAAAAAAATATGCCTAGCATTGCCAATGGTGCAACTTTTATTGCAATCACCAATGAACAAAATCCTCAAGCACTCCATATACAGAAAAAAGTCTTTACATGGGTTGCCCATCCAAAAGATTCTAAGAAAAAAATTGCTTTTGTGCCAATTAATTATCGTGCAAAATTAGGACATTTGCAACTTAATGATACCATTGCTATTCAAGTTGTGCAAGGTAATTACAGAAAAGAAAAAATCAATATTACAAACACTGCAAAAATAAAACCAAACAAAGCTGAAAATGAACGCATTGCTAAAGAGCTTGCAGAGGCAAATGCGATTTATAATACATATACAAAAGAGCGTTATTGGCATATGCCATTTGCTTTACCATTGCAAAGTGCAATTACAAGTCCTTTTGGTTCAGCACGTGTTTTTAACAATGAAGTAAAGAGTTTTCATGGTGGCACTGACTTTCGTGCTAAGATTGGCACACCAATTCATGCGAGTAATGATGGTGTCGTAGTGATTGCAAAAGAGCGTTTTTTGGCGGGTAAATCAGTTGTTATAAATCATGGCGAAGGTATTTTTAGCATGTATTACCACTGCAGTGATATTAAGGTTAAAGTAGGACAAAAAGTGCAAAAAGGGCAGGTTGTAGCTTTAAGTGGTGATACAGGACGTGTTAGTGGAGCACATTTGCACTTTGGTATGCTTGTTAATGGCGTGCAAGTTGATCCTATCGATTTTATCAATCAAGTAAATAAGCTTTTTTAGCAAAATAAAATATCTATAAAACGATTTTAAAGTATGGATAATCTTGCATAAAGATTGAATATAGTGTATGATGGAGATATGGAATGCGTGCTGGAAGAGAAGTAAGACTAACAATGATGGGTGGATGTTTTAAGGGTGTTTGCGTAGTGTTTGTATCATATAATATTGTTGTGGTATTATCAGTGGATTCCCCCCCCCCCCATTTTATATTTTTTATAAGCAATTTTTATGATTAACTTTGTAATTTCAAGATTGCGAATCCCTCGCCTTGCTATAAAAAATAATCGTGTTGCTTTTTTCTCACCAAGTAAAACTTTCAAAGTTCGTTTTACAATAACTTTCATAAATGCTCCTTAAAAATAAAAGTTTTTATTATATCATAAAATTATATATTTAAATAGAGTTATTTGTATTGCTTTGTCTATTGAATTTTTATGCGTGCTATAAATAGGCATTTAATATTACACTTAAAATACTATCATGCATATAATATGTTGCTTTTTGCAATACTATTGTATAGAGTAACATGCAAAGCCTTACAATAGTGTAATATATCCCACATTGTTTATTTCATATGAAAAACATGCTAAAATTCTATGAAGATTCTATAATAAAGGTATAAAATAGTATGGATAATAAGCAAGATGCAATCATTCACATGTTTAACGATATTGCTAAAACCTATGATACAACAAATCGCGTTATGAGTATGGGTATTGATATAAGTTGGCGTAAAGAAGCCTGCAAAGAAGCATTTCGCATTCTTAATAAGCAAATGATTAATATTGCTGATATAGCATGTGGAACAGGTGATATGATGTTGCATTGGGAACAAGCAGGCAAGGATTTACATTTTAATGTGCAAAGCATTGTAGGCATTGACCCATCAGAGGGCATGCTTAAAGAAGCAATGCAAAAGATTCCGCATGGTATTTTTAAGATAGCAAAAGCCGATAATATCCCTTTAGAATCTTGCAGTCAAGATATTGTATCTATTGCTTATGGTTTGCGTAATGTAGTCCAAAGAGATGCAGCATTACATGAATTTTATCGCATATTGCGTCCGCATGGTGTGCTTGTGATTTTAGAATTTACTACACTAAATAAACATAATCTTTTTTCTAAGCTTATGCAGTTTTATACAAAAAAGATTTTACCTATAGTTGGTGGGCTTATTTCTCATAATTTTAAGGCATACCGCTATTTACCAGATTCTATTGATAATTTTATTACGCGTGAGGCTTTAGAAGCAGAGCTTTTAGCACATAATATGCCTACTATTTTTGCAAAAAGCTATAGTGCAAATGTTTCATCATTGTTAATCGCACAGAAAGTATAATTAAGGTTTATATAGAATCCTAAGGTTATATATGCAGGGTTTTATTTTAAAAATTACAAAAAGCATAAGAGAAGATGTTATTGTTAATGTGCTTACACAAGGGTATTACCATACACTTTATAGATTCTATGGTGCACGTCATAATATTCTTTATACGGGAAGAAAAATTGATTTTGAAATTGAACATCAAGGCATATATATACCAAAGTTACGGCATCTTATGCATCTTGCCAAACCCTATGAAACACAACTTGAAAAAGTATATATTTGGCAGCAATTTTGTGCATTACTTGATAAACATTTGTTTGAAGCTAAACAAACAGAATCTTTTTATTTTGATATAATGGAACATAGTGTTAATCTCCTGCATAAGCAGGATGCAAAACGGCTTGTATGTGCCATGTATGCACATTTACTTGAATTTGAGGGTAGGCTTTATAGGGAGGAACATTGTTTTATATGCGGCACATTACTTCATGATTTTGTAGCACTTACTCGTGGTTTTTTATTTGCATGTCCTAGTTGTGTAGTTACGCCTGTGGTTATATCTAAAAAACTTATGCTTGATTTCTATACTACAAAAAGCTTAATAAACTTTGATGATAAGGAATGTATAAAACTTTATGAGATTGTGTTACAGGGTTTATGATTGCTTTTCTCTATAAAATATGCTAAAATAGTATTTTATAAAAAAGGAATAATATGGGAAAATTTGATATTATAAGCACATGTAATGCACCACAGGCAATAGGACCATACTCACAGGCAATTATTACCCATAATCTTATTTTTACTTCTGGGCAGATTCCATTATTACCTAATGGTGAATTTTTAGATTCTGATATACAAACACAAACACACCAAGTATGTAAGAATTTACAAGCAGTTTTGCAAGCAGCAGGTAGCAGCTTAGCGTATGTTGTAAAAACAAATGTGTACTTAAGTGATATGGAATATTTTGTGCAGTTTAATGAAGTATATGCCATGTATTTTTCACACAAGCCAGCACGTAGCACTATTGCAGTAAAAGAACTACCAAAAGGAAGTAAAATAGAGATAGAATGTATTGCTGTTAAACCATAATATAGTTACTCTATTGTATAGCTTAAATAAAAGGACTAGAGTTTATTGTGTTATAATAACATTTATATAGATTACCATAATAAACCAAGAATCCTTCTATCACAAATAAACAAAAATGCAAAATATTCTTAAAAACACCAATGCAAGCATTATTAAGTCTAAACAAAGGAGTAGTAGCAATGTGTTTAAAGCATCATAATGCACTACTTTTAAAGTCTTTGGCACTTTTGTTCTCTTGAATAATACGCACAAGCAAATTTAAAAATGTTTTACAGGTAGTGCTAGTATAGTTCTATTTGTTTGCATTCAAGACATATTCACATCTCAACATATTCTATATGAGATTTTATATAATTTATATATAATTATAATCTATCATATTCTTAATAAAATGAGCATTACAAAATACAATATAACAAGAACATTGCCACAAATGTATTTCTATTTTGCATTGATACACCTTTTAGGCTTATTACATAAAGTTAAAATACATAGAATCTCACTCTTTTAAAGAAAATTTTTATTATTATATTGCTATGAATACCAATTTAATATCTATAACTTTAATATTATTGCAATGAATCTATATTCTGCAGCTTTAATTCTATTGCCCTTACTTTTTATAAAATTATTGAGTATTTTGTGTTGCACACCATTAATATTAAATACTTAATTTACAAATTGTTTTTTATTTTTTTAAAGTTATTTTTATGCTTTTTAATGGATTCTAAAATTTAAATGGTATGAAAATGGGGTATCTGTTTTTATATCAAGCAAAGAATCTATCATGTGTTTTTTTGTTTAGATTCTAAAAATTTTATTGCTCTGAAATGTTGTTTGCTATATATACTTTATATGTTAGATTAAACATTTTTGTAACTTAATTACTACTAGTATCTTAAACATACAAAATTTTACATAAGCTTTATTTAAGGGCTTTTTGTATAAGTTACTCACATGTGCTTATGTGTATTTTTTGAATGTATTCTAAAAAAGATACACAAATTGTTTGCTTATGTAATTTTAATTTGTATCAAAGTATTAATAAGTTTGTAATTTTGTATTACTTAGTTTATAACACTTTGTAAAGTGAAAAATATAATATGCAAGCACTATATAAAATCATATAAAAAAGCTTGTATTTTAAGTTATAATGCAAGGGTATTTTAAAGAGTTAAATCTTTAAAATATGTGTTATTTCACTTGTAATTTTATGTAGTAATGAACAAAGGATACACAAAAAGTAAAAAGGCTTTTTTGCTTAGTTTTTTAGAGTATCGTTATTTATGTATTTTGAGGTTTAAAAAGTATGGTATTATTCAATTAAATCCATTTATCTGTTGGAATCTATACACATGAAATTCCATATAATATCTTTTCATGATGTGGCACTTTGTTATGCTAACATGCCAATTAACAATTTGTATATTATTTAAATTTTTATTACATAGTAATACTTAATAGAGATAGTTGCAATGTAATTTAAAGGAATGATGGTAGCCGAGTTATTTGCTATTTATTTTTATATGTTATTTCATAAATTTTTATCAATTATATATTTTTGCATATTTTTTCTATCTTCATTGATTCTGTATATTCTCTTATTTGCATTGAGATTGGGATTTTAAACATTATGTTATAAAAATTTATAGCATATAGAGTAATAAGGGTTGTTATCTGTTTGTTTTGAAGTTTTGTTATCTTTATTTGTGTTGCTATATGCGATACTTATATGAAAATAAGCTAGATTATAATGCTATGTATTGCATGCCACTTTAGCTTTATTTGTTGATAGACAAAAAAACTTTAAGTGTCAAGAATACTTTCTGTGATTGCTATACAGCCTGTGTGTTATTTCATTTGTGCGGCAACTTCTTCAGCGAAGTTATCTACTTTTTTCTCAATACCCTCACCAAGCTCAAAATTGACAAAAGAAACCACTTGAATATTATCGTGCAATTCTTGACTTTTCTCATTAATTACTTGCGTAATTGTTTTTTTATCATCAAGTGCATATAATTGTGCAAGCAATGTTAATCTTTGGTCTAAAAGGGTATTATCAAGAATAAAACGTTCTAATTGTCCGGGAATAATTTTATCCCAAATGTTTTCTGGTTTTCCCTCTGCTTTTAAGGTCGCACGCAATTCTTCCTCTTTCGCATGTAATACAGATTCAGTAAGCTCTCCACGACTTACATAAGCTGGGATACGATGGAGTGGCTTTTTGAGACGCGCAAGTTCTTCATTTTCTTTTTCAAGTTCTGCAACAATTGCTACTCGTTCTTTTGCTATAAAATCTTTGTCAAGCTCTGCATAACTTAAAAACTTTGGTTTCATGGAAGCAATATGCATACTTAATAATTGAGCAAATTCATGTAATTTAGGAGTATTTGCCTCATTATCGCAACTTAAAAGCGTGATTGCTCCAACCTTTTTATTATGATGTAAATACCCATTAATAATTTGGTTTGGCTTACATGTGATGGTGGTAACTCTGCGAATGACAATATTTTCACCTATAACAGCAATTTTTTGTTTAAGATAATCACCAAAAGATTCTCCATTAATACTTAATTCCATTAGAGAATCTGTTGTATTTAATGAACGCTTAAATGCTAAATCAAGAATGTTTGTTACAATATCTTGAAAATCCTCATTTTTTGCTACAAAATCTGTTTCAGAATTTACCTCAACCAAAGTTGCTTTTCTAAAATCATCAGCAATTTTCAAAGCAATAACGCCTTCTGCTGCTATTCTATCAGCTTTTTTGGCTGCTTTGCTTAATCCTTTTTTACGCAAATATTCCATTGCTTCTTCTATATTACCCTTGCATTCCTTTAATGCATTTTTGCATTCCATGATACCCGCATCAGTTTTTTTGCGGAGTTCTGCTACAACTTTTGCAGAAATCTCTTGTGCTTGCCCTTTGATTTCATTTGCTAAATCTTTCACCTCATGTTTGAGTTCCCCGCCAACTTTGCTTAGTGCATCTTTTGCATTTTGTAATGCTTCTTTTGTTTCATCACGCATTTTCATCTCCTTGTGCTTGAATTTCTTTTGCTATTTCTTCTTGTATTTCCGCCATTACAGCTTCTTTTTCATTTTCTGTTATAGGTGCAGCTTCTGTATTCTCTGCCTGTTCTTCACCCTCTACACCATGCATTTCCCGACCTTCTGTAATCGCATCACTAATTTCTTTACAAAAGAGTTGGATAGAGCGGATTGCATCATCGTTTCCCGGAATTGGATAATCAATTAAATCTGGATCGCAGTTTGTATCAAGTGGAGCAACTACTGGAATCCCAAGCCTGCGTGCCTCACCAACAGCAATTTTTTCTTTTAAAGCATCAACAACAAAAAGCATATCAGGAGCTTTTTTGAGATGGCGTATGCCACCAAGATATTTGTTAAGCTTTTCTTTTTTACGCATAAGCATAAGTTTTTCTTTTTTTGTAAGTAAATCAATTTGCCCGCTTGCCTCCATCTCTTCGATGATTTCAAGCTTACGCACTGATTTTTTAATAGTGCTAAAATTTGTTAGCATACCACCAAGCCAACGATAATTAACATAAGGTGCATTGACTTTTTCTGCATATTCTTTTAGTGTATCGCTTTCTTGTTTTTTTGTCCCGACAAACATAATAACTTTGCCTTCACTTGCTGCATCACGCACTATATTATATGTATAGCGGAAATAACGTAGTGTTTTTTGTAAGTCAATAATATGGATATTTTTGCGAACACCAAAAATGAATTTTTTCATTTTTGGATTCCAACGTCTTGTTTGGTGTCCGAAATGCACACCACATTCCAATAAATCTTTCATAGTAACCATAGCATAAGCTCCTTAAAATTTAATATAAATTTTGTGAATTGGTTTTGCCGCCATGCCCATTAACTCTTTGCTTATTTATATTGCATTTTTGAATGTTCGTTCCTAAAACAATATATAACAAGGAGCAACCAATTTTTAGGATTGGCATGTGAGTTTTTCACAAAGCTATAATTATACAATAAAAATGTAATTTTGTGTGCTTTTTAAATTTAATTTTATAATTCAAACATATAAATACATAATTTAGTCATATAGGCAAAGTTAAGATGATGAATTTTGCTTTTTCTATAGTTATTTATCTAAAATCTTTGTATTTCAACATAATAAAATAAGAATAAGCATTGCAAGTAAGCTAATATAAAATATAATAGACGATGGGTTAGTTGCGTTATATATTTATGATTAATTGTTTATTCTATATTAAATATAGCATTTATGTATTTGCATATGCTAGAAGTAGATAAAAAATGTAAAAATTAGCAAAATGTTCTAATTTTTTATTTTTACGATATAATTCAAGCTTATTTGTGATTAAAATTTTATTTATGGTTATTTTATGTTTTATATTCAAAGTTCTATTTATGAATTTTTTACACACGAAGATCCTAATTGCATAGTATGTGCTTTGCAGGATTTAGCACATTGTGATATTGTCCAAACACAAATCCGCATAAAACAACAAAGCACTAAAGTGATACCGCAACAGACAAATACTAATTATGAGGAATTGCTTGCATTTTGGCAATCACATGCCAAAGAGCAGCAAAGCTTAACTACTTTATTAGAATATAGCCAAATACTTCCTTTCCAACAATGTGCTATAAAGAATCAATTTTTAACAAATGTAAAATTCCCACAAATTTTTGTTTGTTCAAGCGAGGAAAGTTTGCTTGCCTATCAAGCATTATGTGCCCTTACAACATTACAACATAAGCATAATACACCCAAAGAGCAACAACTTCCTATTTTGTTGCCAGATATTCGATTAAGTCCTTTTGATAGCACACAAAGCTTTTATGAAGAATTTCATGAGCTTTTTGCAAAATTAGCATTATGGTATGAAAATGATTGCCAACAAATACTTATTAGTCCGCCACATACGCTTATGGCATTTATGCCTACTAAAGCATTATTACATAGTTTTTGTGTGCATACGAGGCAACATATTGTTGTGAAAGATTTTATAGCAACATTACTGCATTATGGGTATGAGCATGTGGAGATTGTTGAAATGCAAGGTGAATTTTCACATCGCGGTGATATTATTGATATTTTTATCCCAAACTTCGAATTTCCTGTGCGTATTAGTCTTTTTGATACAGAGATTGAAGAGATTATCTTTTTCAATCATGAAACACAACTAAGTAGAGATGAAGCACTAGAGAGCTTAAAAATCTATCCAGCAATGTTTAGCCTAAATGCAGAACAACATATATATTTGGAATCTTGTATTGCAAAGCTACAAAATACTATAGAACATAATATTAATGCATTTGGATTTTGGTTTTTAAAGGAGATTGGAGGTATTAATTTATTAGCTACATATAGTCATATTTTTACACCAAAAGCACTAAGCGAATATCTTGTAAATCTTGAGTTTGTGATGCCAGAGATTTTGCCATCTATAACACATAAATTTGCAGTCTTGCAAGATGCAATGCATTTTAAAGATATTGAACCATTAAAAGCAAACCAACTCCACAATATGCTAAAGCTTAATAGTAATAAAGCAATCACAATTTTAAGCCCTACAAATGCCATGCTTAAAAGCTATAATCTTGAATCCTTTGGTATAAAAACTAGAAATATTATTACGCCATTTTATTTACATATCATTGCCGAACATACATTATTCATTAGTTTGCAAAAACCACAAAGCACACGCAAGAGACGCGTGAAATTAGAGTTAGATACTCTAAAAGTTGGTGAATATGTGGTGCATAATGAATATGGGGTTGGAATCTTTGAATCCATAAAGCAAGTAAGTATTATGGGTGGGCTTAAAGACTTTATTAGCATTGTGTATGCAAATGATGATAGATTACTTTTGCCTGTTGAAAATCTCAATATGATTGAAAAATATAGTGCATATGATTCTATTGCAAAGATAGATAAGCTAGGTAAGTCAAGCTTCTTGCGATTAAAAGATTCTATCAAAGAAAAGCTATTTGCTATTGCCAATGAGATTATTCGCTTGCAAGCACAAAGAGAATTGAATAAAGGGGTTATGTTATCAATTGACACACCAGAACAAATAGCAGCGATGAGTGCTTTTGAAGCAAAACGAGGCTTTATGCTTACAGATGATCAGAATCTTGCTATAAAGGAAAGTTTAAAAGATTTAAAAAGTGGCATCATTATGGATAGATTGCTTAATGGTGATGTGGGATTTGGCAAAACAGAAGTGGCAATGAGTCTTTGTTTTGCAAGTGCATTGAATGGTTATAATAGCATTGTGCTTGTGCCTACAACTTTACTTTGTAGCCAGCATTTTGAAAGTTTTAGCGAACGTATGCATAATACGAAATTGCCAAATGGACAATATTTATATGTTACTAAAATAGATAGATTTACAACACTTACACAAAAAAAGACGATACAACAAAATCTCAAAGATTCTATACAAGTAATTATTGGCACGCACGCACTTTTTAATCTTACAATAGAGAATCTTGGACTTATGGTTATTGATGAAGAGCATAAATTTGGAGTAAAACAAAAAGAGCTTTTAAAGCAAAAAAGTCTTACAACACATGTCCTTTCTATGTCAGCGACACCTATTCCACGCACATTAAATATGGCATATTCTAAGCTTAAAGCTATTAGTGAATTGAAAACCCCACCATTTTTTAAACAAGAAGGAAAAACCTTTGTCAAGATAAAACAAGATTCGCTTATTAAAGAAGTTATTTTACGAGAATTGAGACGCGGTGGGCAAATCTTTTATATATTTAACAATATTGCAAAAATAAGCACAATAAAAAATTATTTACTTGATTTATTGCCACAACTTAGAATCTTAATATTGCATTCCCAAGTGAATCCCAAAGATACAGAAAAAGGCATGCTTGCATTTTTACAGAAGGAATATGACCTTTTGTTATGCACTTCAATTGTAGAATCAGGTATTCACCTGCCCAATGCAAACACAATTATAATTGATGAAGCTCATAATTTTGGTATTGCTGATTTACACCAATTAAGAGGACGTGTTGGTAGGGGCAAACATGTTGGCTTTTGCTATCTTTTAACACATGAAAATATTACACAGGAAGCAGCAAAAAGACTACTCTCTTTAGAAAAAAATTCTTACCTTGGCAGTGGAGCTGCATTAGCCTATCATGATCTAGAGATTCGTGGTGGTGGTAATTTGCTTGGTGAAGCCCAAAGTGGGCATATTAAGCAGGTTGGTTTTGGCATGTATGTGCGTATGCTTGAGGATACATTGCAAAGTCTTTTGCAAAGTGAGCAATATGAGCAAAAAGTAGATATTAAGCTTTCAGTATCAGCTTTTTTAAATGAAAGTTTGGTGGCTAGCGAACGCATGAGGCTTGATTTATACCGCCGTTTATCACAAGTAAAAAATGAATTTGAGGTGCGTGAAATTGAAGGGGAAATTGAACAACGTTTTGGGAAGCTTGATAAATATAGTTTGCAATTTTTAGAAATTATTATTATTAAAACACTTGCCTTAAAACTTGGTATCAAGTCAATTACAAATATAGGATACAATATTAATCTAATAGGGCATGATGATACACGCATTACTTTACAATCTCCAACAAAAGATGATGATGATATATTACTAACAATTACAACAAAATTAAAAACACTTTTGCAAGTAGTAAATTAAGTATGATAAATTATATTTTCTCATGTCTTTAAAATAATAAGGGGTATTTTATGCATGTTAAAAGATATTATAAAGCATGTATGAATATTTAATGGTTTTCTATATTGAAGATTCTATAAAATGGCGATATTATAGAGCAAGCTTCTTGGAATCTAGAGTTAAATATAATAAAATTCACGCCATTTATTCCCTACTTAAACTCAATTTAGCTAAAACAGATACATTATACAAAATCTTTAATAGTAACTTTATAAAGCTATCTTCTTTATTATTGGATACTATGAAAAAATCTTTTATTTCTTAACATTAAAAGTTTTAGTAGTTTTCATTATAACTTAGCTTGCATGGTATCTTTTGCAAAACTTTTGCAAGTATTTGTGTATAATGGCATAATAAAAATATATTACAAGGAATAGTATGCAAGTTTATACAAATCTTGGTAAAATATATCGTATATGGGTAAGCCTTTTCATTGGTATTATCGTTGGGGCTATAGGTGGTATCATGCGGATTGGATGGGAGATTTTATTCCCCCTACATTTACAAACAACTCTAAATACACAAGCCCAATATATATTACAATTATTGCATATTAGCCCTGAAAATTTAAAGCTATATTATGTATTTGCAAATGGCTATGAATGGCATGTCTTATATTTGGCATGGCAATTTGGCTTTTCTATTTTTTTTAGTTTATGCTATATTTTAGTTGCAGAATTTTGGTTGCGTCTTAAATTTGGACATGGAATCTTTTATGGCGTTATCTTATGGTTTTGTGTCTATGTTTTATTTTTACCTTTACTTGGTTTTGTTGCACCAAGCGCAGATTCTGCAATGCGTTATTATAGCAGTAGCCTTATAGAATCATTATTGTGGATATGGCTTATTGAGCTTACTCGCAGAGATTTACGCAATAGAATCACACAAGAGCGAGATCCATTTTAATTTATATGAAATATTATTTGGTATAATCTATAAGAGATTAAATGAAAAAGAGTAATAGCTCCTTAATCTCTTATGTATATAAAAATGCTATAATAAAAAATTGATTTTCTTCAGAAAGGATAAATGTGGCAATTAAAGAATTTGTAGTAGGTGTTGTCGGAGTTACAGGGGCTGTTGGTGAGGAATTATTACGCATTTTAGATGAGAGGTCTTTCCCTGTAAAAAAGATTGTTCCACTTGCAAGTGCGCGTAGTGCAGGTGAAGAAGTTGTATTTGGTAATGAGAAACTTCGTGTATTAGAAACAACAGATTCTGTATTTAAAGATGAAGGTATTGAGATTGCTTTTTTCAGTGCTGGCTCTAGTGTGAGCGAAAGATTTGCTAAAAGTGCCACAGAGGCAGGAGCACTTGTTATTGATAATACAAGCTTTTTTCGTATGCATGATTCTATCCCTCTTGTTGTGCCAGAAGTTAATCCACAAGATATTAAAAAAGATTCTACAATTATCGCAAATCCCAATTGCTCTACAATACAAATGGTGCATGTGCTTGCTCCACTACATAAAGCATTTGGTATAGAGCGTGTTGATGTAAGCACTTATCAAGCTGTAAGTGGTGCAGGCAAAAAAGGCATGGAAGAGCTAGTTATGCAAATGCAACAATTCTTTGCATTTGAGCTTGATAATGCCATACCAAAAGCATTTCAACATAGAATTGCACTCAATCTTATCCCCCATATTGATATTTTTCTTGATAATGGTTACACCAAAGAAGAAATGAAAATGATAAATGAAAGTCAAAAAATCATGCATGCATCCTTTGAGATTGCTGCAACATGTGTGCGTGTGCCAATTTTACGCAGCCATAGTGAAACTTTGAGTATTCGTTTTAAAAATGAAGTAAATGCAAATCAAGCAAGAGAAATTTTACAAAATGCAGAAAGCGTGGTAGTAGTGGATAATCCTAAACAAAATGAATATCCCATGCCACTTATTGCCACAGATACTGATGAAACTTTTGTTGGTAGAATACGCGAAGATACTTATAATAAACATATTTTGCATTTATTTTGTGTAGCTGATCAAGTGCGTGTTGGTGCAGCTACAAATGCTATTCGTATTGCTGAAAAATGGATTGCACTTTAAAGTATTGAATGGTGTTTGTTTCAAAAGATTATATAAGTATTTATATATGAAAAGCAAATGACAAATAGATAAAAACCTCTCTATAGAATAACAAAATAACTTTAAACCTTTATTTAACACAATTAAGATAAAATTCTCTTATTTTTTATAGGAGAGTTTTTATGCGATACATAATGATTACTATGATATTTTGTATAGCTAGTTTGTTTGCTAATGATATAAAAGGGTTATCAAAAGCATGCAGTGTAAAAGATGCAAATGCGTGTTTTAAACTTGCTAAATTATATGATGAAGGAAAAGATGTAAAGCAAAATTACGCAAAAGCAAGAGAGTTATACACAAAAGCATGTGAT
>JARHZY010000129.1 GCA_029264655.1 Helicobacter sp.
TATTAGCTATCAAGTTGGCTTGAAATTTTTATTCTAGCATATAGAATATAAATACCTATAACTTTCTATATACTTAAACCAATTGGGTATAAGTATATAGGCTTTGCTATTAGGCTTACTAATAGCACTATGTATTGCTTACACATTTAATACCACAAAATATTTTTGATAAAATTATACTATTTTATAGTTTCATAGAGTGAATATAAAAAGTAGTTTTAATAATTTTAGTTTATTGCTTTAGAAATACTTTTATTGAGTCCATCAAGAATGCAATAAAAAATCTTTATGTTTTTATATATAATACAATTTATCATTTGTTTTATTATTTAACAATCGTTTATTTATGGCTTTTTGGTATTTTCTTTTACAATTATTTTTGCAAATTATACAAATTTGCAATGTGTGGCTTATTAAGTAAAACAAATCACATTATTAAACTACATATAATTTATGAATACAAATTATGGCAATAAGATATTAATTATATGCAGCCCTATATTGACTTAAGCTATGGTAAAATAGTCTCAATATATTAGGTTTTTATATAAAATAAGTTTATTATCCTATAAAATATAGCTTTTAGCAATAAGTCTAACTACTATAGGTTTTTATACTTTTATATTGCTTTATTGTAATAATTTTTATCTTTCATATTTATATAAATCATTACTCTATTTAAAAAACCATAAAAGGGCGATTTTGCCCATATTTTAGCATAAATACAATGGAAAGTTATTACGATTACTTAACACGAAAAGTATGCACACCAAAATAGTTTGCATATGATGGATTTGGAAATGCTGTTACATCTTTATCTGGATTCTGCCAATCTCCATAACGCCTATAATAACTATGAAAATATGCTGAATCTACAACAATATCCTTTATGCCTTTACTTTTTTGCTCTTCAATATATGCTGCCATTTTATTCCACTTTATATGCATATCGATATATGCACTCATAACAAATACAGCATATAGCACACAAGCAGTAAAAATACCTCCTTGAATCTTTTTTTGTGCTTGTGGTAATAAAATTAACATAATTTTATATATCAGGATAAAACCCATAATACCCATTAATACAACAAAAAGACGTGCGCGTACCGGTATATTAACTTGCAATGTTAAAAGGAGACATATATGGCATATAATAAATAGGAGAAAAGCATAATAATAGAGTTGTGATAATTTAGCATTGTTTTCTTGCCTATAAATCCAAAATATGTAATAGCATGTTACAATAAAGAATAAAGCACCAATAAGATGGCGGATAAAATGTAGTGTTGGAATAAGGAATATAACGCCATATACTAAGCCAAGCACAGGAATAAAAAGAGTGCTTTTCCATTTTTTCTGTTGGAGTCGCTCATA
The DNA here is from genome assembly GCA_029264655.1 of Helicobacter sp. Classification (GTDB taxonomy): domain Bacteria; phylum Campylobacterota; class Campylobacteria; order Campylobacterales; family Helicobacteraceae; genus Helicobacter_A. Next base: position 1,378 of record JARHZY010000129.1, read on the forward strand.
AATAAAACAAAGCAATAAACAAACAAATACTATAAATGTTGTGCTAGTGGATTTTACTACTTTATTTATTCTTGCAATTTTTTCATATATAGACATATGCAAAAAATCACCAATTGAATAATATTCAATATTTAGTTCTATAAAAAGTGCCGCTCTTTTTGCATGTCCGGGAGAAAAATAAAGTGCTAAAAATCCTAAGAAAAAGAAAAGCATTCCAGCATAATACCATAGTGGTAACTTTATTTTTGCAATAAATATTGCATAGCATAAGATACAAATATGTAATATAACAACAATTATCCCTGTGATTTCATTAGACATACCCGCACAAAAACTTGCTATGCAAAATCCTATAATTCCAATAACCATAAGAGATGAGTAAGATTGTGGTATAATCTTATGATGATTAAAATAATGAAACCAAAAGATTCTATATGGAATACAAACAAGCAAGACTAAAGTATAAGCCCATAGATAATTAAGACACCCAGCTGCCCAAATAAATATTGAACCAAATGCACTAAAAAACAAAAGACATAGGATACTTAAAGCAAGTATAACACTATCATTAAAATTACGTGGTAATCTCGCATAAATAATTACAAACCATGATAATATAAATACAATGCCAACTATGGTATTTGTTATTTTAAAAAATAAAGTTGGTGCAAGTGCCCCGATAAAAGCTGTGCGTAGCAACTCGCCAAACCGCCCATTCCAATTCATATACATATTTATTGCACCACTTAGCCCACCAAAATCTGTGCCTAAATCATCACTTTGTGTAGGAAATAAATAGTTAATCGTAAATAAGAAAATGCCAAATACACCAAATACAATATAGACAGATTTATCTATCTTAGCCACATGAAACCTTTATTATATGCTATTTTCGTATAAGATAAGGAACACCTTCCACGCCTGCTGCAAAACTTGCTTCTGTAATTTGTGTCGCAAGCTCATTATTTCCTATTTTTGGAGCATAATCAGAGCGAAATACTTTTTTTAATAGTGCAATTTTTTGCTCTCTTGTTTTTACGCCTACCATTTCTTGATAATAACCTGCTGCCCTATAGTGTGCTTTTTGTCCCAATATCCCAACCATAAGTATTTCAAGATTTGCTTCGTTCAGATAGTCATCAAGATGCATAATTTCTTGCAAACAATATGGGCAAGTAGTATCTAAAACCATATAGATTGTATTTTTTGATGGTTTTGTTGCAGGAATTTTTAAAACCACATCGGTATGCTTTTGGAATAAGGCAAGCACTTTTGTATCTTTCATATTTTTATTATATTGATTGACACCATCAAGTCCTGCACGTAAAGCATTGTTTGCATTATTGCTTGCAATACCATCTACTAGCGGTATAATATAAGTGCCATCTTGACTAACAAGCAGAGCCAAATGTTCTTTGGTCGGTGATTCTACAACAACAAAAGATGCACCCTTTAATGGTTCTTGTGTGTTAGCAATTATTTTAAAGTCTAATTTTGTACGTTCTTTTAATAATTGCTGCACTGCTTTATTAGTATTTTGTGCAAAGGCAGTATATGTAAAAAAACTAAGTCCCATAAGACTTAATGAAATAAAACGGCAGAAATTCATAACAATCCTTTTGTAGATTAAATTTTAAATATGTAATTGTATAATCCTTTTGTAAATTACATTAAAAATGCACTACTCTTTAATATAATTAAAAAAGATTTTGACCCCAAAAACTACTTTATCCTACAGAATCTCTATTTAGCGAAGTTTTAAAGTAATTAAAGCAATAAGATTGGAAAGTATAGCAATAATCCAAAATCGCACAATAATCTTATTTTCCGCCCAACCCTTTGCTTCAAAGTGATGGTGAATTGGTGCCATTAAAAAAATTCTTTTTTGCCGTAATTTATAACTACCAATTTGCAAAATAACAGAAATAGTTTCAATAACAAATATAGAACCCATTAATATCAATAAAATTTCATTTTTTGAAACAATTGCACAATATGCGATAAAGCCCCCAAGTGCCAAACTTCCACTATCACCCATAAATACTTGAGCAGGATGGCAGTTATACCACAAAAAACCAAAAAGTGCACCTATCATAGCAAGGCTTAAAACCATAACTTCACCAGAATCTACAATATGTGGCCATAGGAGATATTTTGCCATTTCTGCATTACCACCAATATAAACAAATACGCTTAATGATGCAAGCACACAAATGCTAGGAATAGTAGCTAAACCATCAAGCCCATCAGTTACATTTACAGCATTTGTAGTTGCTAAAAACACTATAACCCAAAACCCAACCATAAGATAAGCATAATATTCTAATGCAAGTATAGGTTTTTTAAAAAGTGGGATATAAAAATCTGTATTAAGCCCAGATGCATATAGCCATATACTTAAAAGTAGTGCGACAAAAGCCAGAAGTAAAAATTTTGTTTTTGAACTCATGCCAGCATTATTTTTTGCTGTGATTTTCATATAATCATCTCTTGCCCCAATAAGCGTAAATGCGATAAGACATACAAGCCCAATTTGCACATATGCATTATTTAAATTCGCACAAAAAAGACTAGAAATAAAAGCAGCACTCACAAAAACTAAGCCCCCCATTGTTGGCGTATCTTTTTTATTTGCATGTGCTTTTATTGAATCTGAAATTGGTTGGCTTGCTTTCTTTGCTTTCGCCCATGCAATAAAAATAGGCATACAATATACACTGAATAAAAAAGCAATAAAAAATGCCAAGCCAGAACGAAATGTAATATACTTTAATAATGCAATATTTAAGATACTATGCAACTCATAAAACATAATCTTCCCTTAAGTATAAATAACTTACTAAAAATTTATGTTTGGTAATTGAGATTTTTTGCTTTAGCAATACTTCTCTTTGTTATCTAAAAATTTATTTTTACTTGATTTTTGAGCGATTTAGAATCTTAATAATAATATTATTAGCAACAGGTTTTAATGTGCCATTATTATGAAATTCACATAACATTTAAGTATCAAAGTAATATCAAAAAATCTCATTTTTTCTATTAGACAAACATATTTGAATTTTTAATGCTAGAATTATAGAAAAATTTACTTAAAGTTTTATTGAAAAAGGAAAGAATAATGCAAAAAGTTGTCCTTATTATCACTGATGGCATTGGATATAGCGAAAAAACAGATTATAATGCTTTTTTTCATGCAAAAAAACCGCACTATGATTATCTTTTTAAGCATGTTCCACATTCTTTTATTAGCACTTATGGTTTAAGTGTAGGGTTACCAGAAGGACAAATGGGAAATTCTGAAGTTGGGCATATGAGCTTAGGGAGTGGTCGCATTCTCTACCAAGATTTAGTAAAAATCAATAATGCCATACAAGATAAAAGCATAGAATCCAATAAAGCACTATGCAGTATATTAGATTCTATACATACACTACATTTATGTATATTAGCAAGTGATGGTGGCGTGCATGCCCATATTAACCATTTAAAAGCTTTAGCATTATTAGCAAAAAAAGAAAAAAAGAAAATATGGCTTCATTTAATAACAGATGGTAGAGATGTAAAACCACAAAGTTTCCCTACATATTTAATGGCATTACAAGAGATTTTATGTGATGAAATACAAATTGCTACTATTTGCGGTAGATTCTATGCAATGGATAGGGATAAGCGGTGGGAAAGAGTTGAATGTGCTTTTAATGTGCTTGCTTATGGGGATAATGCACAAACTTGCAGTATAGAATCTTATATACAATCTTATTATGATAAAGGTATTTTTGATGAGTTTATACAACCTGCTAGCTTTCATGGTTACACGGGTTTTAAGCCCTATGAAAGTGAAAGCACGCAGAATTTTATTGATACAACAAATTTAGATTCACAGACAGAAGGTTTCATTTTTGTAAATTATCGTAGCGATAGGGCACGAGAGATTATTGCAAGCTTGGGATTACGAGATTTTTGTGCATTTCCTAGAAAATTCTTTCCCAATCTTTTTATTGGCTGTATGTGTGAATATGATGAAAATTTTCCCTTTCCTGTAATTTTTCCAAAAGAAAAAGTGCATAATACAATTGCCGAGATTCTAAGTAAGCAAGGGTTAAAGCAAGCCCATGTTGCAGAAACTGAAAAATATGCACATGTAACTTTCTTTTTCAATGGTGGCAAGGAGGAAGAATGGAGTGGTGAAACAAGGCTTTTAATAGAATCTCCAAAGGTAAAGACTTATGATATGTCCCCAGAAATGAGTGCTAAGGCTGTAGGAGATGGGGTTTGTAAGTTTATTCATGAAAATTATGATTTTATCGTAGTTAATTTTGCAAATGGTGATATGGTGGGGCATACAGGTAATTTTGAAGCAGCTATTAAGGCGGTTGAAGCAGTAGATACAGAAGTGGCAAAAATTTGGAATCTTGCAAAGCAAAAAGGATATAGCATTATAATGACAAGCGATCATGGGAATTGTGAAGAAATGAAAGATTCTAATTTAAAACCCTTAACAAATCATACAATTGGTGATGTATTTTGTTTTGTAGATTCAATAAAAGTAGATTCAATAAAAAATGGAGCATTGAGTAATATTGCCCCCACTATTTTAAAAATTATGGGTATTCCTATTCCAAAAGAGATGGATACACCCTTATATTAAAATAATTATTGGCAATCGATAAGCAAATAAAACTATATTTTATTGGGCTTGCTTTATGTTCTAAACACCATAAGATTAAATGGCGTTTTGCTACTGCCTTATAATTGAAGTGTATAGATAACATTTGAGTCTTTATATATGTAATTTTATCATTTGCTAAATGTGGGGCTTTTTTACCCCTTACGCTTACTGCTTAAACTTTATTTTGATTCTAAACCAAAAGAGTCTAAACTTTAAGATATAATCTAAGCATTGGGCGTTTGCTTGTTTCTCATAAATCGCTTTTATTTGTTTGTTTTACCTCCTTTCTTTTACGATTTGAGGGTTTTATTGCCAATTTTGCCACATGGTAAAAACACAATCTAAAATTAAAGGTTTTATTTGCAAGCAATAATAACATTATAAAAATTTGTATATTGTTATTTTGAAATATAAATGCCATGATGATAGGTTTGCAAGGCAATAAAACATATTATAATAAAATACTCTATGGATCAATGCAGTAATTTGATGGCATGAATAAAAATTTACAATAAAATTGCAAGGTAACAAGAAAATAGTAAAAAGAATTTTTTATGATAATTTATCTTAATAACTATTTGTGGTATTTTAGTTATTTTTAACTTTATTGGATAACGGCAATGCAAATATTTTAGTAAAAATAATTTGCAAGCAATCCCCACCTCATCATAAATTACAAAACTATCTCAATAGGCTAATATATAGCAATAGACTTAACTTTTCAACAAAGACAAAATTAGTTGCATATATGCAATCAAATGAGAGTAAAAACTATGAATTTTTATATAAATTTTTAGTAATTTATTGGGGTTTAATTTTTGATAAAAACTCAATTATTAATAGATGTTGATGCTTTTATGAATTTTATAGTTTTCGAGCAAGATACTAATAATACATAATATAAGAATAATTAATTCTCTTTTTTAAAATTTTTTATTTATACTTTTAGTAATTTTACAAAAAGTAGAATCTATTTATATTGTGTAGTTAATGTAATTCTAGCAAAGATTCTATATACAAAATAATGTATTTACCCAACCAAACTTTATAATAAGATATAACTATAATGTAGCTTAAAAAATATATATGCCACAAATCGCTCATAAAATAATAAATAACTCGCTATAGTCTAAATTTAAATATTTCTGATATTTTAATGGCAAACACAAGGCATATAGAATCTAAAAGCATGATTCAAACACAATAAAGCATTATACTAGAGTTGCAGCAAATTATCATTTTGTGCTATCCATGTTTAACAAATATGAGTATAAATTATAACATAAGAATCAATATATGGGATTTTATACTCTTTTATTACTTTTGCTTTTTAGTGAATCTACTAGACAAACTGCCAAAATTAGCAAAGTTATTATATTTGTAATTATTTGTTCAATATAACTAGCAAAATTAATAACTTTTGCAAGAAGTAGCGACTAACCATTACACACAATTATAATTATCTAAGATGATAATGTCTTTGTTTGGTATTCTTCTTCTTTATAATTTTTGAAAATATCTTGTGTGATTTTGTAGCTACAAAATTTTGGTCCGCACATAGAGCAAAATTCTGCATCTTTAAAGACTTCTTGCGGTAA
>JARHZY010000023.1 GCA_029264655.1 Helicobacter sp.
CAATCAAGCATATATGTTCGCTCAATATCTGATATATCAAGTTTTTTTAACTCTCCTTGCTTTTTGGCTATACCTTCTTTATAGTCTTTTTGAATCCGCTCTTCTTTTTCTTTTTTAAAATCATAATGAGATAAGTCAATGTTGTTACCAAATATATAATTTAGGCTGATAATAATATAACTATATATTATAAACCTTAACGCATTCAAGTTTTACTCCTTATTTAAGTGTTTTGATTAAAAGTTCTATTTATGATGAAATCTTATCCTTAAGCCAATTTTTTACTTTATCAAAGCATGAATCAATGAAGCTTTTATATGGTTGGCTTTTATCACCAAAACTTTCTTGTAGTTTAATAACAAGGTTTTGTTGTTCTTCACTAAGATTTTGCGGATAAGTGATTTTTATTTGTGCGATAAGCCGCCCCTTTCGTCCATTATTAATATCTGGCACTCCTTCGTTGTGGAATACAAATTGATGCCCATGTTCTGTATTTGGCGGGATATTAAGCTCTGCTTGCCCACTAAGTGTTGGAATCTTGATTTTACCTCCAAGCACAATTGTTGTAAAAAATACAGGGACTTCCATATAAAGATCATTACCATGACGCACAAAATGTTCATCTTCACTTACAAGAACTTTGATATATAAATCACCTCGCACACCACTTTTAACTTCATTGCCTTTACCACGATATACAAGTTGATTGCCATTATCAATGCCTGCTTTTATATCAAGCTCAATAACTTCTTTGATACGCTCATATGCATTACCATTGCATTTATTGCATTTATCAGTGATAACCTTACCAGTGCCAGAACAATGTGGGCAAGCAACTTGCATTTGTATAATAGATTGCTGCACAACAACCCTACCGCGTCCATTGCAACGCTTACAATCTTGCATTTTTCCATCTTTTGCACCTGTGCCACTACATGCTTTACAATAGCTTTTATATTCTGCTTTTATGGTTTTTTTACAACCAAAAACAGCTTCTTTAAAACTTAATTTTAATTGCAAAATATAGTCAGGATCAAAAGCATAATGCTCTTGCGTCTGTGTTTGCCCACCACCAAAAAAGTCTTCAAAAATACTGCCAAAAATATCACTGAATCCACCGCTTGAGCGTGAAAAGCCTTGTGATTGCAACCCTTCTTTTCCATATCTATCATAGATTGCACGTTTTTCATTATCACTCAATACTTCATATGCTTCATTAATTTTTTTAAAATTTTCTTCTGCCTCTTTATCATCTGGATTGCGGTCGGGATGGTATTTTAATGCAAGTTTTCTAAAGGACTTTTTAATAGTATCATGGTCTGCATCCCTACTAATTTCCAAGATTTCATAATAATCCATGTCAAATGATGCCAAATTACATGCTCCCTTTTAGAATAATTTAAAGGTGAAATTATATTAAAAAAAAGATAACTTTACCAAAACTTATTGTTTTTTTGCTAGAATAAGTAGTATGAAAAACTATCAAAATAATTTATTTTCTTTTAATGCACTTGTAAATGCACTTGAAAAAGTGCCAACAATAGGTAAAAAAAGTGCGCGTAAAATGGCTTATACTCTAGCAGTTGAAAATGCACCACTTGGCTTGCAAATTGCACAAGCAATTCATGATTGCATTGCAGAGATAGAAAAGTGTAGTATTTGTGGTGCTCTTAGTCACGGAGAAGTTTGTCATATTTGCCTTGATTCTGGGCGTAAAAATGGCACACTTTGCATTGTATCGCATCCAAAAGATGTTTTTCTAATCGAAGAGATTGGCGAATTTCATGGTGTTTATTGCGTAATTGAAGATTATCAAAATTGTGATTTTGCAAATCTTATTACTCGTATTCAAAATGAGCAGATAGAAGAAGTTATATTTGCATTTATGCCTTCACTAGAGAGTGATATGCTTGTGATGTTTATACAGGAAAAGCTCATGCATTTGCATTTGCATTTTAGTAAGATAGCACAAGGTGTGCCATCAAATGTGAGTCTTGATAATATTGATCATTTTTCTTTAGCACGTGCTTTTAATGCACGTGTAAATGCATAAAACTATGACAAAAATTTTAGAAATTAAAACTATTTAATAGTTATAAATTTACATAAGTAAATATTTTTATTATAGATTCTATAAAATTTTAATTTTTTTGCAACAAAATATTGCTATAATCTTAGATAGTGCTATTTTTATATTTTATTAGGTATTTTAAAGGGTAAATATGACAAACCATGATGGTATAGGCATACGACTTGGACAAATTTTAAAGCTTTTTATGAATGGCGAACGAATGACTACACATGAATTAGCCCATGAATTTGGTGTTGATATACGCACAATCCAACGCGACTTAAATGAGCGGCTTGCGTATTTACCATTAAGACGAGATTCTAAAAAACGTTATTATTTGCAAGAAGAGGCATTAGGTAAGCTTGGTTTTAAAGATATTCGTGAGTTTGCACGATTAAGCGGGATTACTATGTTATATCCAAGTTTAAGTGATGAATTTATTGGTGGTGTGCTTTTTACAAACATGCAACTAGATATGCAAGATAATTTAGATGGACAAAAAAGAATTTCACCCTTAATGGTTAAAAATCAGGGATTTGAAAGCAGTGTAATGCATTATGAAAATTTTAAATTATTGAGTACAGCAATCTTACGTTATCAATGCATAAGCTTTACTTATAAAAAAAAGCAACGCTATGTTAATCCATACCGCCTTTTGAATAATAATGGTGTATGGTATCTTCTAGCTGATGATAATGGTATTTTAAAGCATTTTACACTTACGCATATTACACAAATTGAGATTATAGCACGTGCAAAATTTAAACCAGACCCAAAGCTAGAACAAACTATTCTCAAAAATGAAAGTATATGGCTTAGTATGGAAACTAAAGAAGCAACTTTAGAAATAAGCAATAGTGCAAGAGAGTATTTTTTCCGCAAAAATTTTGTCTCAAAACCAAAATTAATTGCAGAAAAAGAAGAGAGCTTTATTGTTACTTGCACTTTTAGTTATGATGATGAGATTTTAAATATCGTAAAAGTTTTTCTTCCCTATATTACTATATTATCGCCATTACCATTGCAAACAAAACTTTATAGTATATTAAAAGATTATCTTATATCGCATGGACAATAAGTAAAGCATATATTCTAATCTTGACATTTTATAGATAAGGTTAATATTTTATTATCAAGATTTGAGTAGAATGAGAATACTATATCATAAGGTAAGGGGATACTATGAGTTTAGCATTAATTACAGATGAGATACAAGCACATATTAAAACTGCACAAAAAGCACTTAATCTACTCGCACCAGTTTTGCTTGAAAGTGCAGAGGCTATTACAAAAGCATTGCAGGATAATAAGAAGGTTTTGATATGTGGTAATGGAGGAAGTGCAGCAGATAGCCAGCATTTTGCTGCTGAACTTACAGGAAGATATAAAAGAGAACGCAAAGGTTTGCGTGCTATTGCCTTAAGCACAGATACTTCTGCACTCACTGCAATTGGCAATGATTATGGTTATGAACATGTATTTAGTCGGCAGATTGAAGCATTAGCAGAACCGGGTGATATTATCATTGGAATCTCAACAAGTGGAAATTCCAAAAACATTATCAATGCACTTGAAATGGCAAATAAAATAGGGTGCATTACACTTTCTTTAAGTGGTAAAGATGGCGGATTAATTAAGAATCTTTGTGATTATAGTATAATTGCCCCAAGCAATGATACCCCGCGTATTCAAGAGATTCATATTTTATGTATTCATATTTTATGCGAGCTTATTGAAAGCCATTTTGCAACAGCATAAATTCTATGTAAAGCAAGCATATATATAGGTGCGGTGTGCATGTCTAAAAACTTGTGTTTGCATACCATGCAGTGATGTTGCTTCGTGTGCTGTATTTGTGCCTTTATAAAGCAAATAATGTCCATTTGAAGCCAATAGGTGTTTGCTATTATGCACTAATATATCGCTTTGGCATACAGCACGAGAAGTTATTAAATCTCCTTGTATTTCTGTAACATTATATGAATAGTTGGCAATAACTTTCACATTGGTAAGTTGCATATGTGAAATGGCATTTTCTAAAAATGAAGCACGTTTTTTGCGTGGTTCAAGGAGATAAAAAGCATTCTTTTGATAATAACAAGCAAGTATCAATGCAGGGAAGCCAGCACCACTACCTATATCAATGCATGTATGAAATGGTTGTAAAAATGTAATAGGCAATAAACTATCATAAATTTGGTGTTGTAATGCTTTAGAATCTTTTATACCTGTGAGATTATGAATCTTTGCCCATTGCAAAAGAATATCGCTAAAAGCTTGCAGTGGTTGTGCTATATGTGGTTGTGTTATAATTGTTTGTATATCGTAATTGATTTGTTGCATATTATTCCTTTGATTTATGGTATTTTTATATTAATATGTGTTTAAAATATCTGTTAATGCTTGATAGATTCCATGTGCAATCAGTTTGTAACCTTGTGGCGTTAAATGCACATCTTTTTTAGAAAGATTGTGTTCTATCCATGCAGATTTTGTGCCATTTTTTTTGATAAACTCATCAATATCAAAAAGCATAATATGCTCCATTTTTGCTACTTTTGCAATTGCTTCTTTTACGGGTAAAAAAGTTTGGGTGGTTTTGTATTTCTTTTTTGAAGTATCAATGGGTAACAATACGGGTGGTGGCGACATAAGAATAATGATTGCATTCGGATTATTTTGTTTTAACATAGCAATAAATTCACGATAATTTGCAATAAAACGTTCTTCTTTTAAGATATTATATACAGCATCGTTAGAACCATAACAAAGTAAAATAATATCATAGTCCAATAATTGTAATTCTTTTTCAAGAATTTTTTTATTCCATTTTGTCCAAATATCTGAACGCACGCCATTAACACCTAAATGTTCTATAATATTGCTTTCATGTTCTTTATAAATAAAATAACCGCCAAGTTTGGCATCTTGATTGAGAGCATGTATAGTAATGGGGAATTTAAGTTTTAAGCTTGCAATTTCCCAAGTATCATTTGCATTTGCATATAATGTATATTTTTTTGATTCTGCATCTTCTATGCGTAAAGCTGCTTGTGTATCGCTATTTTTAAATACAATTTGTGTTATAAATATATTATTCCATGCACGAATTTGTTTTGGATTAATATGAAGATTGATAGAAGCTGGTAGGGCTTTTGGATATGCGATAATACCCCCCATAGGATAATCTGTGTAGTCATTTGGTTTTCTTGAATCAAACACTAAAAATCCATTGTTTTGGTATTCTAGCAATAAAGTTTGGTGGTATGGTGGCATAAGTGGATAAGTAAAACCTACTGCATTAATATTACCTAAAATATTACGCCATTCATTTGTGATAAAATCACTTGCAACATGAGAATCGCCAAATACACGAATACGCAGATCTTTGCGTCTATTCCATTTATGTTTCACTTGCTTTAATGTAACAGAATCTTCCATATAATTTTGTAATACCGCATGTTCCATATATGGCTTATATTGAGGATTAATTTCTAAAAAGTTCAGTGGTTGTGCTTTCATATTATATATAATATTGCCACATAGCATAACACATAATATATATAATCGTATATTATACCCCTTCATAACACGATGTATGTATCTGTTTGTAATGAACTTTTTTAGAATCCTATCAACTTTAAAAAGGTAAATATTATGCTTTATGGGTTTTAATATATATATATAAGATTGGGATTCTAAACTATTTTTCATAATCTACTCCTTTACATGCTTTCTTTACTACTTGGTAAAATTTGTTGTTTGTAATGCTTATTATGGAGATTATTTGAATCAATGGTGTATGGTAATGCTATCTTTTTTTCATAGGATTGTGTTGCTGAATGTGTGGGGTGTGGGTTGAAAAAATGGCTTGTATCATCGTTTGGTTCTATTGGTGTTAGATTTGGTTTAGGGTTATTATTTGTTGTATCTTGTTGTGTTGTTGGGGTTTGTTTTGTGTTATTTATATCACTATCTAGGGTTTGTGCTTGCAATGCAATATGTTCCATAAGTGTTTGGGCAAGTAGTTTTGCACCATAGGTTGAAAAGTGGATTCCATCTGGTGCTCTTACAAGTTTGCTTTTGCCTGTGCTATCTTTGAGATATGCACTAAATTGTCCATTATATAAGATGGCATCTGATGAGAGAAAAAGCCCGCCATTTGTATTAACAACTTGTTCATATAGACTATTAAGATAAAGGAGCTTTTTATTGAGATTTGCATTTTTTGTAATTGGGACTGCATACCATACGACAATAGCATTATGTGTTTTTGCTATGTCTAAAATTGCTTGGATACGTTCTTTATATGTTTCCTCCCATTCTGTAGTGCCAAAACGCATTTTTGGCATGTTCCATGGATCATTAGCCCCAAGACATACAACAACCACTCCAATATCTGGGTATTGTATAAAGGCTTGTTTTGTTGCCTTATGCCAATCAAAAAATGCAGGGTAAGTAAGTCCTGTGCTTTGTTTGGCGATATTTTTTACACGGAATCCTTGTTGTTGGAGCATGCGAGGTAATACCATGCCAATACCTTGCATAAGAGAATCACCAATTAATAAAAAACGCGTTTGTGGTTGCAACATTAAAATGCTATTATGTTGTGGTGTATTTGGGTGTAGTTGCATACTATTATCTTGTGTGGAATCTTTATGCATAGTTTCTTGTATTATATCTTTTTGTATTATATTTTGTGTATCTAGTGGTCTTGTGAGTTCTATTGTGGGTGTTATGGGTGATTCTATTTCTTGTGGTAATGGTGATTCTAATGCTTGTATATCAGATTCAAAGAGGGTAAGACGCAAGTTTTCTATACTTTGTGATATGGTATCACCAAGTGTAAAAAATGGATTTTGTATAACAAGCATATCGCTAGCATAATGGTATTGTTGCACGATATAAGAGAGAATACTTTTGTGATACACGTAACATACAGGTAACATAGTAAGCATACTAATAACAAGAAATCGCATTACTTTCATTTAAAATCCCGCATAAATAAAATTTGGAATCCCACTTGGAGAAAAACCAATAATAAGAATAAGGCAACATGCAAGTATGCAAGGTTGTAGTATGAAGGGTATTTTGCGGAATAGTAGAGCACATTTTATTTCTATGTTTGTGCATAATGGATAAAGTATGAAAGCAATTCCACAAAAAAAGCAAGCCAAAATTTCAGAATCTTGTAAAGGCTTTGTGCTATTTACCCAAAAGGATTCAAAATAAAAGAATGCATCATCAAGTGATGGGTAGTAGAAAAAAACCCAAGCAAAAGTAACAAAATGAAATGTGAGTAATGTGCTTGCATAAGGAATAGGTATAGAGATTTTACATGCACGCATACAATTAAAACAAATTGTGCCAAGCCCATGTAAAAGCCCCCAAATAAGAAAATTAAATGTATTGCCATGCCATATACCAGAGAGACTAAAAGCAATAAGCACAAAGAGTTGTGCAAGCAAAAATCCTTTTTTATTGCCACCTAAAGGAATATAAATATAATCGCGTATAAAAAGTGATAGGCTTATATGCCATCTCCCCCAAAACTCTTTTATATTGCGTGCAGCATAAGGCATATTAAAATTTTGTGGCAGTGTGAAGCCAAGTATAAGGGCAAATGCACTAACTAAATCTACATACCCACTAAAATCACAATATAAACGCACCGCATATGCATAGATTCCAAGTAAAAGCGATAATATGCTATAATCAGCAGGGTTTTGCAAGATAGAATCAGAATAAATTTGCAAATAACCCGCACATAATACTTTTTTGATGAGACCAGATAATATAAGCATGAAGATGAGATTTGTTTTGCCAAAATAACGTTCTTTGTGGAGTTGGGCAAAGAAAAAATCACTACGCATAATAGGACCAGAAATAAAGGTGGGAAAAAATGATAAAAAAGTAGCTAAATCAAGAAAGTGGGCTACTTGCTTTGTTTTTGCAATAGCACAAAGATAAGTAATAGAAGCAAAGGTATAAAAACTAAGCCCTAAAGGGAATAATATATCAATATTAATTACATTAAGCCCAACTAATGTAAATATGGTATCAAAGGAATCTTTAATAGAGGCAAAATATTTAAAAAAAGCAAGATTAAGGATAACAAGCCCAAGTGATAATAAAAGCATGGTTTTTGTTTGGTATGTATAAATAAGATTACCTAAGAGATATATAACGATAGTGTATATACCAACAACATATGCAAAATAAGGATTAATCCATAAAAGCACCATATAGTTAAAGAGTAGCAATAAAGTATTTTGATATGCTTTAAATTTCCAATATATAAAGCAAAATAGCAATAATACAATAGCAAATTCTAAAGTAAAGAAAACCATACTATCCTCAAATTCAATCTACAACACCATTATGTAACACTATGAATGTATGATGAGATACTTACAAAGTCTATATTGGCTAATGTTGCAAGAAGCAGAGAGTTTTGGTTGTTTTTTATTCATTTTATTATCCTTAATATAGCGTTTTCTTGTATCTTTTAAAAAATATAACTATAAGTGTAATTTTGTTATATTTATACACCTTTGGTGAGTTTTATCGTTTTCTATATTTGATACCTTAAATTACACAAGTATAGCATTGGTTTTTTGTATCATGCTAAACTGCCTGAAAACATACATAATTTTAAAGGAATAAGTAGTTTTACTTTATCTTATGTTTTATAGATTCTAAAGTTTTTTTGCGTGTGTTTGGTTAATGTATAGTTGCTTTTATGGAGTATTCTATATTGCAGCAAGCTAAAAAATATTTTATTGTTTTGATATTGCCTTTTGAGATTGTATATATTTATTGTAAATTTAGATTTACAATAAATATGATTATGGATAGAAAAAAATTTTGCTTAAATGGAGTATGTTAATGCAAAAAGCAATAGAGCAAAATATTACTCATTTTGTGAGGATATAATATGAATATATTTCTACCTTTGTGTTTTTGTAGTAGCTATTTATTATATGATATTGCATGCAACATAATTCATAAAATATTTTTATGTTAGGTTTTGATAAATATTGGTTTTATAAATATTTTTTACTATATTTCATAATTTTGCTTGACTTGTTTTTTTTTGTAGTATCATGCAATATTATTTTAATTTTAGGAGCAGGTTGTGAAATTTTCAAATTATATGAAATCTATGGTGCTATCTAGTGTGTTAGCTTCAAGTCTTTTTGCTGGATTGCAAGCACAAGATCAAGGCGGACTTTTACAAGAAAAGAGCCGTGCATTTGTAGGTGTTCAAGTAGGGACATCTTTATTACAAAATACAGAAAAATTTTTTTGGAATAGTCCATATAATAGAAATATATATGCTACTAACTATACAACAGCAGCTTATGGATTTT
>JARHZY010000002.1 GCA_029264655.1 Helicobacter sp.
GAAATTTATCACAAAGTAGAGTTTTAATTCTTTGTATAGTTAATATGCTCTTATTAAAGCTAATCATTTGCTTATAACTGATAGGCAAATGAGAATTGCTTATAAAACCTTTAAAGATATTTGTATAGCTTTGCTAAACATGCAAAGAATAGATAACCGGGCAAACAATGCCTATGTATTTTCTCAAATCCTGATACATTACAATAGAGATTAAAGTTACAAGAAAACTTCTGCATTATATTGTATAGCAAGGATTAGGCTTTATAGAATCTTTAAGGAAATAAATTATGCAAGACTTTTTATAACGAAAATACACACTATATAGGATTCTACTACTAACGCAAGCCTTAAAGGTAAAGGCTCAAAGTTTTTAGCATTACTCCATATGCTTTTCTCATTACCATAAGATACCAATTCTCACTATGTATTTATTTATAAATCACAGATACAATACACAATATATTTATAAGTGCATATCATACAAACTTTTCACAAAGGCAAATTTATGCAATATTTCTATTATCATGCAGATACACACCACACAGATTCTACTACCAATATAAATGATATAATACTTTTTGAAAATAAAGGCTCAAAGTTTTTGGCATTACTTTATGCACTTCCACCATTACCACAAGATACAGATTCCCACAATGTATTGCGTAATGTGATATTAACACAACTTAAAGAGATACATAAGAAGGCGGTGCATTTTGTATGGGCGTTTAGAATCTTAAATGAATATGGGCATATCATAGAGGGTAGTAGTGATGATGGTGAGCCAAAAGGAAGTGCTGGTGTGCCTATACTTGAAGTATTGCGTGGAAAATGCCTTATTAATACACTTTGTATTTGTGTGCGTTATTTTGGTGGGACTAAGCTTGGTGTAGGTGGGCTTGTGCGTTCATATACACAAGCGACTTTGCAAGCAATCGCATATGCAGATAGCAATAACCAAATTAGAGCCTATAAAAAACAAAGTAGTATCACCATCAATGACAAAAGCAGTATATATAATAAGATTGTACATTTAACAAAAAAATACCAACTTACAATAACTAATAAAGTATTTATGCAAGCTGATATGACTTTGCAATTACAAGGTGAAATGGAGCATATCACTTGTTTCTTACATGAGTATAACAATATAAAATTGTAGTGTATCATACATATTTATCTCTCCTTTGCTTTTATTTTATACTTGGAATATAATAGAATAATTACTGAAATAAATTGCGTTAAAAGCATATATTACTTTTGTTGTATCTTGTCCTTGTCATTTATTTGCATATGCAATAAAGCTATATGCTATATTGTAAATAATATAGAACTTTTTAGGCTTAAGTCTTTGATATTAGAGTGTCTAATAAGGATATATAATTGCTAATAAGACTATTAGTAATTATAGTAGGCTTCTATGGATACCTTTAAAAACAAATAGTATATAATATTCATTATCAAAGTGTATTTTAGCACATTTTAAGATTAACATGCTAGAATATTATTTTGTTTTTACAGAATCTTTATATATTGTTATTCTTAAGCTACAATTCTGTGCATAATAATAAGGAGATATTTTGGATACGGATAGTTATCACTCGATTGGTATGGTTTTATTGGCATTTATTCTTATTCTTTTTAATGCTTTTTTTGTGTTATCCGAATTCGCTATGGTTAAAGTTAGAAAATCCCGCCTTGAAGAGCTTGTCAAGCAAAATAATCAAGTTGCTAGGCTTGCCCTTAAAATGTCTCAATCTCTTGATAGCTATCTATCTGCTACACAGCTTGGCATTACATTAAGTTCCCTTGCACTTGGATGGGTTGGTAACCATATTACTGCACTTATTTTGTATGGTATGCATACTATATTCCAAGCACATACACAACTTTTAGATACAGTGAGTTTGCTTATATCGTTTAGTTTAGTAACTTTATTGCATGTTATCTTAGGTGAAATTGTGCCAAAGTCTATTGCTATTGCAAAGAGTGAAACCGCATTTTTAGCAGTTGCACGTCCGCTCTATATCTTTTGGCTTATTTTTTTTCCTGTTATTAAGTTTTTTGATTTTGCTTCTTCTATGTTTTTAAAGATTTTAAAAGTGCAGGCACATTCAGAAGCCCATAGTGATGAAGAATTAAAAATTATTGTAGGAGAGAGTTTAAAAGGAGGGTTTTTAGATTCTATTGAAGGAGAAATCATTAAAAATGCAGTTGATTTCTCTGATACACTTGCACGTGAAATCATGACACCACGAAAAGATATGGTATGTCTTGATAAAACATTAAGTTATGAAAAAAATATTGAGATAATTATTTCTGGTCCGCACCACACACGTTATCCTTATTGCAATGGCAGTAAAGATAATATTATAGGT
Source organism: Helicobacter sp. (assembly GCA_029264655.1). Classification (GTDB taxonomy): domain Bacteria; phylum Campylobacterota; class Campylobacteria; order Campylobacterales; family Helicobacteraceae; genus Helicobacter_A. Next base: position 2,376 of record JARHZY010000002.1, read on the forward strand.
GTTATCCATATACGCGATGTGCTTGCTGCAAATATTAAAAATAATTACCAACCAATTAGTAGTTTTGATTCTTTTGCAAAGAAAATGTTAATAGTCCCTGAAAGTGCATCAATTTCGCAAATTTTACTAAAGATGAATAAAAAGAAAGTAGATACTGCCTTAGTTATTGATGAATATGGTGGCACTGCCGGTATGATTACTGCCCAAGATATTATGTATGAGATTATGGGTAGTATTATCATGGATACAAAAGAAGATACCGACTATAAAAAGCTTGATGAAAAAACTTATGAATTTGATGGTAAGGTGGAACTCCAAAAGGTTGAAAATATTTTTGGTTTTGAATATGATGAAGAGTTTATGCAGGTTACTATTGGCGGGTATGTGCTTACGCTTTTTGGTGATATGCCAAATATCGGTGATATAATTAGTGATGCAAAATGCCAATATGAAGTATTAGCGATTGAGGAAACGCGTATTAAACGCGTAAAAATTACACTTGTTTAAGACATAGAGATAATAAATTGTTGGTGTAATTTTTATATAAGTGGGTATTCTATATCCCAAGTAAAGCATTAAGCAATAAAGATAGTTTGTTATGGAGATAATGTTTGCGATTTAATACCATTGTTTATTCTTATTTATTTTTTGCACTTTTTATTTTTAATGCACTTGCATTATTAAGTTCAGAGTTTATGCCTATTTTTACACAAGTTTTTACATTGCTAACAGAAGATGGTCGTGTATATGATATTTTTTCTTGCATTTTGCTTTTTATTGCCTTATTAACATTATGCATCATGCCATTAAGGATATATACAAAACGATCTACTTTAGGAAAAACTGCACCATTTATAGTTACTTGCATAGCATTTGTGCTTTTATGTCTTCTTGCTATTTTACTTTATTGGTTATGGGATAAAATTTTTACCAAAGAAGATATTGCAATATTGCCGAGTGAAAATCCTATCGTATTAACATGGCAATCCTATTATACTTCATTGGAGTTTGCTATATCATTTATATGTTGGATTCTTCTTATTATCTTACCGCTTACTTATAAAGCCTTATCTTTAACAATTAATATCCAACATCGCGTTGGGAAATCCATGCTTATTTTAGAGCCTAGCATAACAACTATTTTAATTGTTATGAGTGCAAATGCTTACCACCCTTATTTTTCTGATTTACCTAGCCGCTACATTCATTTTGCTTGTTTTGTGGTTGCAAATCTTTTGTTGCTTTATGTATTGGTGCGTAATAAAAAAATATTTGGATTCTATGAATATGTTAATGTAATATTACTAGCCCTTAGTATTTTTTATTTTGTGCTTTGTAGCAGCAGTATGTTACGAGGTGAGTTTTTTAATGCACAATTAACGCTTTATATACTTGGGATTTGCTCATGGTGTAGCGAATGGCTTTATAATCAAGAAATTGTGCAAGAACAAATAACATCATAAAGGCATAACATGCGTATTGTTTTTTTAGGCACACCATTATTTGCTCAAGAGATTCTAGATGGGCTTATGCGACACCATGACATTCTTGCAGTGATAACACAACCAGACAAACCTTTTGGACGAAAAAAGATATTAAAAGCACCTGAGGTAAAGGAATATGCAATAGCACACAATATTCCTTGCCTACAGCCACAAAAAAGCGTAGATATTGTGCCAATACTTCATGATATTGATAAAAAGCATAATATTGATGTTGTTATTGTTGTAGCATATGGCAAGATTTTACCAAAAGCTGTTGTTACGCATTATAAATGCTTGAATCTACATGGTTCTTTGTTGCCATATTTTCGCGGGGCAAGCCCAGTGCAAACAAGCATTATACAGAATTATAAGCATTTTGGTTTAAGTGTAATATGTATGGATGAAGGGCTTGATAGTGGGGAAATTGCAGGATTGCAAGCAATAGAATCAGCGGTTGTCGCACACAAGAATCTTACAGAAGTATTCCATATGCTTGTGCCTTATGGAGTTACTTTGTTGGAAGAAGTGCTTGTCAAAATACAACATAACACCTTAGAGACCATACCACAAAACCATATGCAAGCAAGCTATTGTCCAAAACTTACCAAACAAGATTCATATTTGGATTTTATGGATTCCTATGCGTGTTATTTGCGTTTTTTAGCATTAGATTATATTGGCACATGGACATATTATAAAGGTATGATTCTAAAGATTAATGCAATAAAAGATTATATATATAATGAGCAATATGAACAAAAAGGCATGATACTTGCAATAGAACATGATAGTGCATGTATTTCATGTAAAAAAGGTGCATTATGGATAGAATCTGTAACACCTCAAAATAAAGCCAAAATGCCAATAACAAGCTTTTTACAATCTCAAAATTTAAAAGTTGGTGGTATGTTATTACTTGAGTAGTTTATAATGGTTGCCTTTATAAAACAAATATAGCTACACAACAGCTTCTTTTTATAAATTTTTTATTGGCACTATATATAAAATGGGTGCTATATTGCTAAGTTTTTTCAATGGTGTAATCACTTTGTATTTAATCAATTAATATGAATAGCTGATTTGTATTTATTGTTTATTATAGATAAAAGCATATAAAATTCATTATTATTGCAGGTTTATTTTGCTATCATATTACTACCTATTTGCTACAAATAATGAGCCTATATTTATTATATAAAAATCTCTCTATAAATACATTTTTTAATATTGAATATTTTGTTTTTTTTATTATCTCTTTGCGATATTCATATAATTTGTGGTTATGCAATTGTATTCCAACATTTTATCATCATAATAATTATTGCACTAAAATAATAACAAAACTTCAAGTGTTGCTAGGGTAATAACACTACTTATAAAAATATACAACAAAATATTATAGATTCTGTAGTCGTGCAATTTCATCACGCAATTGTATGGCGGTTTCAAAATCAAGTCTTTTGCTTGCTTCAAGCATTTTTGCTTTTAAATCTTTTAGAAGATTTTCTTTTTCTTTTGCAGGAATTTTATTTTTCTTGCTTAGTTTATTATAAGTTTTTGTGCTATCTTCAAGACGCAATTCTTCTTCTACATTACGGCTAACAGATGTTGGTATGATATTATGTGTTTTATTAAAAGCTTCTTGTTTTTTACGTCTATATGCTGTTATATCCATAGCTTTACGCATGGAATTTGTAATTTTTTCAGCATATAAAAGCACTCTGCCATGCACATTGCGTGCGGCACGTCCCATAGTTTGTATAAGACTTGTTTCACTGCGTAAAAACCCCTCTTTATCTGCATCCATAATAGCAACAAGGCTTACTTCTGGTAAATCAAGTCCTTCACGCAATAGATTAATACCCACCAATACATCAAAAGCACCTAAACGTAAATTTCGTATCAAATGGTTACGCTCTATCGCGTCAATCTCACTATGTAGGTATTCTATTTTTATTCCTTCTTTTGCATAATATTTTGCAAGTTCTTCACTCATTTTTTTTGTCAAAGTTGTAATTAAAACACGCTCTTTTCTTGCTACACATATCTTAATTTCTTCTAATAAATCTTTCACTTGTGTGCGGGAATCTCTCACTTCAAATTCTGGGTCAAGTAAGCCTGTTGGGCGAATGATTTGTTCGCATACACTATCTTTACTTAATGAAAGCTCAAGTGCAGCAGGCGTAGCAGAGACAAAGAGAAAATTTGCTTTTTTATGGATAAATTCATCAAATTGTAATGGGCGGTTATCAAGTGCACTTGGCAAACGGAATCCATATTCTACTAAAACTTCTTTTCGGCTTCTATCACCTGCATACATGCCCCCAAATTGAGGTAAGCTTACATGGCTTTCATCAACAATAAGAAGATAGGGTTTATTTTTATGTTCGAAATAATCAAGTAGAGAAAATGGCGTTTCCCCTGCTTTTTTTCCTGTTAGATGCCTTGCATAGTTTTCAATTCCTTTGCAAATACCATTTTCTCTTATCATCTCAAGGTCAAATTCTGTGCGTGATTTCAATCGCTCATATTCTACCATACGTTGCTCTTGTTCATAGAATCTTAAACGCTCTTGCAGTTCTTGTTCAATATTAATTAATGCGGTTTTCAAGCGATTTTCACCAACAATAAATTGATTTGCAGCATATAATACATATGATTCTAATGCTTTTACAAAAGTATTATCAATTGATTCTAATATCGCCATCTGTTCAATCTCATCACCAAAAAATTCAATACGCACAAACTCTACTTCATTGTATGCAGGAAAAATATCAACAACTTCACCTTTTACACGAAAACACCCGCGTTCAAAACTTGTTTCATTGCGTGTATAGCCCATTTCTACAAGCTTTGTTAAAAGCTTTTTTTGTTGGTATGTTTTTCCTTTCTCAAGTTTTTCTATCATTGTAAGATATTCGCTCGGGTTGCCAAGTCCATAATTTGCTGATACGCTAGCCACTACAATTACATCATCATAAGCAAGCAATGAAGTTGTTGCACTTAAACGCAATCGCTCTAATTCATCATTAATAGAACTATCTTTTTCTATAAATAAATCTCTACGCGGGATATAGGCTTCAGGTTGGTAATAATCAAAATGGCTGATAAAATATTCTACATGATTATGAGGAAAAAAGCTTTTAAATTCACTATATAATTGTGCACATAAAGTCTTATTATGGCTCATAATCAATGTTGGCATATTTAGTCTTTGTATAATATTTGCCATACTAAAAGTTTTACCACTTCCTGTAACACCAATGAGTGTATTATATTTCTCATTACGACTTATTTGTTTGCATAAAAAATCTATGGCTTGTGGTTGGTCACCTGCTGCTTTATAATTTGCACATAAATTAAATAGATTTTTTTTCATGATTACACCTTTTTTAGCTACAATTATACTCAAACTTTATTACCCTTAAGGAGAAGTTATGCAAAATCATAATGAAATAATACAAAATAATACAGCAATGCCCCAACAAGCAGAGTCGCATAATGAGATTAAGCAGGCAAAAGAAGGTATAGGATTACTTCCTCTTGTGCATGAAGTAAAACATTTACTTGAAACAAAGCATAATAAAAAAATTGAAGATTTAGAATACCAGCTTTTGGAAAAAGAAGATATAATTGCACAATTAAGGCTTGAGCTCAATACATTGAAAGCTAAAAATGAAGAAAAAGATATAGAAAACTATAGAATGAAAGAAGAAATTGCTGAAAGCAAGCAAATGCTAGAGCAATTTATTACTTCTTTAAATAGAACGCAAGAATAATAAGCATTTTGGATAAACCTTATGGACGACACAAAAAAGATGGATAATAGCTTAAAGCAACAAACTGATGTAAAAAAAAATCTAGCATCTTATGTTTATCACCCAAACCAACCATCTTTATCACTACATGATTCTACAAGCATTACGCAACATGCTGTAGCTAAAGATTCTACCCATGTAGTTCCTACACATATAACTATACAAATCGAACAACGTAAGTTCTGCCTAAGCTTAGAGAATCTTGATAGTGCGTGCCGTCAAAAGATTGTGCATATCTTTGCACAAAAGCAATATACTTTAGAAGAGTTATTAACACTTTTTGTAACAACATTGCGTGATCAAAGTTGTGCAGAACAAGAGCTTATGCGTATTTTACATATTTTAGAATCTTAATATAAATATAATGCGTTTTATTCTCGTTGCAGTTATTGGTAGGAATCTTGCACCACTTATATATTACACTTATGATGAGGTTGTGCCATATGATATTATGTGTGTGCCTTTATGTAATATAAATGAGCTTGGTATTGTTGTGCAAATAATGCCAACACAAACATTTGAATTTGAGGTTTTTGAAGCTAGAAAATCACATTATTATTATACACAAATACAGCGTATTTTATTACCATTTATGCATATGTATTATATGCAAAATCTTGGCATAACCGCACAGGTTTTTACGCCATATAATACTGCATTATGCGATTCTAAAAAGCATAATGCACAAATACAACATGCACCATACTATTTAAAAACACTCTCAAGCCATCAAGAAGCTATTTTTGAAATATGTAGTAAGCAAGCATTAAGCCTTATTTTTGGGGCAACAGGTAGCGGTAAAACAGAAATCTATTTTCATGCCATTGCAGCATGCTTGCAAGCAGGCAAGCAAGTGCTTTTGCTTATGCCAGAAATTTCTTTAACACCACAAATGCAACAACGTTTAAATACTGCTTTTCCTAATATCTCTGATACATGGCACAGCAAACGCACAAATACCCAAAAGCAAAAAATACTACAATCATTACAAAATGGGACATTAAGCATTATTGCTGGTGCACGTAGTGCATTATTTCTACCTTTTGAGAATCTTGGGCTTATTATTGTTGATGAAGAGCATGATGATTCCTATAAATCACAAAGCCAACCAAAATACCACGCTAGAGATCTTGCTATGCTTTTGAGTAAGCATGAAATTCGCGTGATTTTAGGCAGTGCAACACCAAGCCCAAAGAGCTATTATCTCGCAAAGCAGCATAATTATTTACTTTGTTTGCAACATCGATTCTATGAAAGCAAACATACATTGTATTTTGATAATGCAAATGAAATTGGTATAAGCCCACAAATTCTCTATGCTATCCAGCATACACTTGCAAAGCAACAACAAATTATTATCTTTTTACCAACTAGAGCAAACTTTAAAATTTTAATATGTAGGCAATGTAGGCAAAAGATTCTATGTCCAAATTGCAGCATTACATTAAGTTTGCATGCAAAAAAAAATGCACTTATATGCCATTATTGTAATTTTACGAGTGCAATCCCAGATATTTGTGTTTCATGTGGTAGTGATATGTTGAGTGGTGTGCGTATGGGCACAGAGGAATTTAAAAAAGAACTTACAAATACATTGTTATCTTATAATCTCTCTCCAAAAATTGCTGTTTTTGATAGAGATAATATTACAACACATACGCAACTTACAACATTATTGCGTAGTTTTGAAAATCATGAAATTGATATTCTCATTGGCACACATATGATTGCAAAAGGGCATGATTATCCCAATGTGGCATTAAGCATTGTAATTGGTATGGATTATATGTTGCAGATTCCAGATTATAGGGCACATGAATTAAGCTTTTCACTCCTTTATCAGGTAGCAGGCAGAAGCGGACGAAAACAACATGGAGACATACTTGTGCAAACAAGAGATCCCCAAATCATTCATGAATTATGGGGTGATTATACAAAGGTGTTAAATTATATATTACAAGCAAGGAATCCACTATACCCACCATTTTGTCGTTTTGGACTCATTAAATTTGGGCACAACAAAGAGAAAAAAGCACAGCAACTTGCTACAGATTTCGCTATTATTTTACAAGAAATACATACCAATAATATGTATAATTTTGAAATTATTGGTGTGAGTGAAGCAAGTGTATTGCGAGTAAATAGGAAGTATTATTACCAGATTCTATTGCGTTCGTATAGCAATCTTATATTACAAAAAGTTTTGCAGCATGCATTACACAATGCCACTAAAGATATGCAAAAATATATTGATATTGATATTGACCCACTTAGTTTTTAAATATTATGGATTTTTCTATATATAAAGGTTTAAATTAAAGTATAGAAGTGGGCAGCAGAGAGTATTTTTGAATCTTTGATTATATATTGAGATTTGATGAAATAGTGAATGAGTAAGTTCTTGTTATAAATGAGAGATACAATCATGCTATGGTAAAGTAAAGGGGATTTTCTGCTTACTTGTCGCATAACAATAGATTGTAGATACAAACATGAATGACACATGCAATCAAAACCATTACAATTATTATGAAATTTGATATTCTATGCTAGAATAACATAGCTTCTAATAAAGGTGTTGTTATGTTAAATATTAAACAAATAGTAGTAAGCTTTATATTGTGTAGTGTAGTGGCATTAGCAAATGCTAACAACACAAATAGCTTAAAGGAATGTCAAACCAAACAAGATAAAATACAAGGTTGTGTTGCAAAAAAATACTATGAGAGTGGGAAGCTTATGAGTGAAACCCAATATAAAAATGGCGAAATAGATGGCATTGAAAAAGTATATTATGAAAATGAGAATCTTTGGCAAGAAAGCCTATATAAAAATGGTGAAAGAGATGGTATTGAAAAATGGTATGATATAAATGGGAATCTTTGGCAAGAAATCCCATATAAAAATGGTAAAGAAGAAGGTATTGAAAAATCTTATTATGAAAATGGTAAT
>JARHZY010000006.1 GCA_029264655.1 Helicobacter sp.
AATGCCTTCTTAATATCGGCTTTATACGCTGCAATAAGCTTTTCCTTAAGCCCCCCAATAGGCAGGACTTCACCACTTAAATTAAGCTCTCCTGTCATGGCAACATCTTGACGCACTGCTTTATCAAATAAAATAGAAGCAATAGCACATGCCATTGTGATACCCGCACTTGGTCCATCTTTTGGTGTTGCTCCTTCTGGAACATGTAAATGAATATCAAGTGTTTCTGTTGGGCTTTTGTATGTAGGTGCTTCTGCATTATTTAGTGTATTTGCTTTAGAATCTATATTATTTACGACATTAGATTTCTTATTATTCTTATCAAAATCTTGTTGCAATGTTTTATCAAGTCTATTTTTTACTACAGAATAAGCAATATAAGCAGATTCCTTCATTATATCGCCTAATTGCCCTGTTAGTTTTAAATTACCTTTACCTAATAGCGATAATGCTTCAATCTTAAGCACATCACCACCAACAGCAGTCCATGCAAGCCCATTCACAACACCTAGTCGTGGTTTTCTTTCTGCTTTGTCAATCTCAAAAACACTTTTCTTTAATAAACGCGTTAAGTCTTTTACTCCTATTTGCATAGATTCTGTATGACCACCTAGAATCTCAACTGCAACTTTTCGCATAATTTGTGCTATTTTTCGGCGGAGATTTCTAACTCCTGCTTCTCTTGTGTAATTATGGATAATAGTCTCTATTGCTTCTTTAGAAATTTTTATCTCATGTGGTTTTAAACCATGATTTTTAATCTCTTGTGGAATAAGATATTTTTTTGCAATCTCATATTTTTCCTGCGGTGTATAACTACTAATCTCTATAAATTCCATTCTATCACGCAAAGGTGCTGGTATCATTGCAATATCATTTGCAGTTGCAATAAATACGACTTGCGATAAGTCAATACTAAAATTGGCATAATAATCTCTAAAGCTTACATTTTGTTCTGGATCTAAAATCTCTAAAAGAACACTTGTAGGATCACCTCTTACGCCACGCACAATCTTATCTATTTCATCAAGCACAACAACAGGATTCATTTTTTTAGAATCTATTAAGCCCTGCACAATCCTGCCCGGCATTGAGCCAAGATATGTGCGTCTATGCCCACGCAATTCATTTACATCTTCAAGCCCACCCAATGCAATACGCACAAGTGGTCTGCCAAGTGCAGTTGCTATAGAATTTGCAAGGCTTGTTTTCCCAACGCCCGGTGCCCCATAAAAACATAAAATTGTGCCTTTATGTCTATCATTTATATGAGTGTTTTCTTCTTTATTTTCTTCTTTTTTAGATTCTACCTTTGTTGCTAATTCATTTATTTTATGTGTAGCTTCATTTTTATTTTTTTTACTTTTAATAGGATTTAATTCTTTTGCTCTTTGTTCTAAAAGTTGCTTTACTGCAAAATATTCAACAATGCGTTGTTTTGCATCAATAAGTGAATAGTGATCACTACTTAATTGCTTTTCTACATTCTTAATACTAAGCTTTTTACTGCTTATGCTTGTAAATGGGATTTCTAACATCCATTCAACATAATTTTGCACCATATTGGCATCAGAGCTATCTGGGTGGGCACGTGCCAATCTATCAATTTGCTTTTTAACTTCTTTATATGCATCTTCATGCATACCACTTTTTAATTCTTCTAACTTACTATAGTAATGATCAATCTCTTCATCTCTTTGTTTATCAATACCTAGTTCTTTTTGAATCTGTTTTAATTGCTCTTTTAAGAAAAACTCGCGATTAATTTGATCCATTTTTGTATGCACTTTTGATTTTATATCTTTTTGGAGTTTTTGTGTTTCAATCTCTTCTAATACCATTTGCGTAGCAAGCATAAGTCGCTCTTCTGTATCATTACTTGCAAACAGCATATAGCTTTGCTCTTTTTTTAATCGTAATGTAGAAGTTACCAAATCCACAACTTTATTTGGGTCATCTGTGCTTTCAATATTGCGTAACAAATCTGGTGAAATATTTTGACTTAGATGTGCTAAAGCATTAATTTTTTCCATAAAAACAGCAAGTAATGCATCTATTGTTTGCTTGTTACTTGGCTTATAAGTAATAACTTCAATTTGTGCTTCTAAGGGATCTACATTAATAATCTCTGCAATCTTGCCTTTTGAAATACCTTGAAATAAAATCTTGATACGTCCATCAGGCAAACTTACTTTACGCATAATTTTGCCAACAACACCAACATCATAAAAAGGCACATCATCATCTTTTGGATTATTTTTAGCACATACTACAAAAATAGTATCATTACCTTTTTGTGCTTTCTGCACTGCAGCTATATTAGCCTTATCAGCAATAAATATTGGGGCAATAATAAAGGGAAACACAAACATTTCATCTTCTACAACAACGGGCAATGTAACTAATGCTTCATTTTCTTGATTCATTATAATCTTTCCTTTCAATAATATAAAACTACCAATTTAATAAAACCATATACCATGGCACTTTTGATGGTGTTGGCTTTGTGGCTTCTTGTAAATCAGAATCTATTCTATCCTTATACATTTGCTCTGCTTCCTTTTGTCCATTTTTTTCATAAACACGTGCAATAGCTTTATTAAGTTCATTTTGTCCAAGCACAAATTTTACTTCCATTTCATGCACAAATGGCATATAGCGACTATTTGGATATTTTTCCATAAAGTCTTGTATAAGCAAAATACTATCAGTCATAAATTGTTGGTCTTTAGATGCATTTTTAAACGCATATAAATGCGATTTTAATCGTAAAAAGCTAATATAATCGGCATTATTTGGATTCCCATAACGTTTCAAGTATTCTGCGAAATAAAAATCTGATAAAACATACTCTTCATTGCTTAGATGTGCTTGTCCTAATGCTAGCATAGCTTCTGGTATAAGTGGTGAATTTAAATGCTCACTTTGCAAAGATGAAAAATAACTATCAGCAGTTTCTAGATTCCCAAGTCTAATATTTTTAAATATACCTTCATACCAAAAACTTGCTGGTTGGTTATAAATAACTTCTTTTTCCTTGCTACTACAGGCTACAAACAAACATATTAAAAATATATTGACAAGAAAAGTAATAGCATTATAAAATGTTTTGCTACTCAATTTTAACTCCAATTTAAAAAATAAATGATATTATATAAAAAATTCGTGTTATGTTTGCATATTTATCAACTTTTTGGTAAAATATTAATTTGCTAATGACTTTAATGCCTTATAAAGACGAAATTTTAAAGATATAGGCAATTGTTATTAGTATATTTTTTAATTTATTATGTTAATCTCGGAGAGTGTTATGATTTTTGAAGTCAAATCGCCAATTTTAGGTTTTGAGCATGTCGATAAAATGAAGTTAGAAAAACTTGATGATGTTTTTCTGCGATTGACAAATGCCAACGATGCGACACCTATTTTTACTCTAGTTAATCCATTTGTTTTACGAGAAGAATATGAGTTTGAAGTGCCAATGGCGTTAAAATTATTACTTGACTTGGAAAATAGTAAAAATATTTTAACAGCAAATATTATGGTAATGCAAAATCCAATAGAACGCTCTACAATTAACTTTCTTGCTCCTTTGGTCTTTAACTTTGATAATCTTACTATGGCACAGATAGTCCTTGATAGCATTAAATATCCGCATTATAAACTTGCAGAACCTATTGCCAACTATTATCCACAAGATGCAGATTCAAAACCACAAGCATAGGTTCTAGAATCAATAGCTTATGAAGTAATGCAATATTTTATATAATAAAATGTTACTTCTAATCCTATATGGACATAACTTTTGCAGCAATAACAAGCATATGCATATAACTTACTACAATAGCACATCAATATATTAACAAATTATAAGAATTAGTAAAAATAAACATTTCATATAAAATCTATTGGTTTTATAATATGCAAACCATTATAAATGGCTTAGCATTTCATTATCAAAGCTTTATGTAGATTCTAAAATATCCTAAAAAAATCTTTTACAATTACTACAAATTATTACCAAGTTATTACTAGATGTAATTTTCAATAATATAAAAAGGAGTAAATAAGTTTGAGAATAGTTGATGTTATAAATACTTGACAAACACCAAATAGATATGAGACAAAGTAAAATACTCATCTCTTATTAAAACATATAATTTTTTTTACCTATAAACTTATAGGTAAATTTATATGTAAAACTACAATATTATAATTTAAAGGGATTTTCAACCACTTTTTTTGTATCCACAACATAAGGGATAAGTGCCATGTGTCTTGCACGTTTAATAGCTACCTCAACTCTTTCTTGCCATTTTTTAGAATTACCTGTAAGACGGCGAGGCATAATCTTATAACGTTCTGAAAGTGAATGCTTTAAAAGCTCTATGTCTTTATAATCAATAAAATCAATTTTTGCCTCTGTGTATTTGCAGTATCTTTTTGAATACTTTTTTCTTTCCATGTTGTTCCTTTCGTGTTAATTTAATGAGATACTAGAATGGTATCTCTTCATCAATATCAATAACAGGAGGTTCATTAAAACCATCTTGCGTTACATTACCTATATTGTTATGTTGTTGATTCTGTGTAGGCATATATGAATCACTACCAACATTTTTTTGATATGATTGCGGTTGATAAGCATATTGTTGTTGATTGGTATAACTAGAATCATGGCTGTTATAGCCTGCATTTGATTGCTGATAGCTATTTTGTCCATACTCGCTTTGTTGCTTTGAATCAAGCATTTGCATACTTTCAGCAATAATAGAATGTTTGCTCCTTTTAGTGCCTTGCTGGTCTGTCCATGTCTCAAAATTAAGCCGCCCTTCTATAAGCACTTTAGAACCTTTCCTTAAATACTGATTTGCAACTTCTGCTGTCCGCCCAAAAAGCGTTATATCAACAAAGCAAGTATCATCAACTTGCATACCATCTGCTTTTTTATATCTACGATTTGAAGCCAATCCAAATGTCGCAAGTGCAGAACCTGTATTTAAATAACGCAATTCAACATCTCGCGTAAGATTACCTACCATAATCACCTTATTAAACATAACAATCAGCCTTTTTAGAGTAAGATTAACTCTCTTCTTGTGAAACTACTTCTTCGCTTTGTGTAGCTTCTTGTTTCTGTGTTTTTTCTACTCTATCTTCATCTTTCTTTAAAGTGCGAGGTTTTTCTGGTTTTTTCGCTCTTTCTACAAGTGTTTTCCAAGCAGCCTGCTCTTTTTTGCTTTCATATTTGATAACAATAAACCGCAATATATCTTCGTTAATACCATATAGCCGCTCAAGCTCTGCAACTAAAGAAGGATTTGCTGTAAAATAGATAACAAAATAATACCCTCTATGATTCTTTTTGATTTGATATGCAAGATTACGCATACCCATATCTAAACAGGTTTCAATGCAACCACCATTTTTTGTGATAGCTTCTTTAAAGAAATCTATCTTTGCCTTTATTTCCTCCTCAACAAGAGTAGGTTTTACAATAAACATCGTCTCGTAATGACGCATATATGCTCCTTATGGTTTCCGCCCCTAAGCTCTTAGCTTTGGAGCAAGGTTTTTTTGGAATCTTAATTATATCATAAAATTTGTTGAATTGCAATTAAATGTTGCATAACAACATCTTTTCCTTGCAGTTGTTGCACACGCCATGTATTCATAATCTTAAAAAGCATTAAATACTTTTCTGTTGTAAGCTTTAGACTTCGCTTACTCCATACATTAAAAATTTGTGGTGGGGCTTTATAACCCAATGCTTCTTTAGAATCCATATTCCCATGCATTTTTGAATGCCCATAAAGCTTAAAGAGAATATAAAAATACCGCCCAAGCTCACGCAATAACTCCATGTTATCCATACCTTCATCATGCAATATTTGTAATGTTGCTATCAAATGCCCTCTTTTATCAAAAAGGCAATTCAGTAAAGATTCTAATTTAACATCACCAAGATTATAACTAAGTTCCTCAATTAGTTGTGGTGTGATTGTATCAAAATAAATAAATTTATCAAGCTCATTGTATGCAATCGCTAAATCATTATGTTGCACATCAAGTAAAAAATGCAATAAAGAAGCATTCATGTTTAATCCAAGTTCTTGTGTCCTATTATAGAGAATCTTTATCATATCATCACGAGATGGTTGGAAAAAACGCACTTCAAATACATCTTGTAGTGTAGATGTAGGTTTAAAAAGTGCTGCCATAGCTTTAAATCTTTTAGCATATTCAGAATCTGTAATAGATGGAGACTTCAATAACTCCACGATAAAAAAGCTATTTGGATTATGTGCTAGCATATAAAATATATCTTGTATTTGCTTTTTATGTAAGGCTGTATAAAGTTTTAATACAAGAATATTTGTCCCCCCAAAAAGGCTATTTACTCCTAAACAATTTAATGCTTCTTGGTGGTCATATTCTTCAAAATACATACGCTGGTAACTGCTATTTAGTTTCTTTATGATAACCTGTGCATAATAGGAAACTAGAAATTCACTATCACCATAAAGCAAAATAGCACGAGGAATTGCATGTAATAAAAACTTATCAAGCATTACCTTTGTCATATATACCTCACAAAATTATCATAAACAACATCAAAATAGCACTATCATAGCACATAAATCATTAAATGATAAAACCCACTATCTATTATAAGTAATTTAGGATTGCATTGAAAATCAAAATATTACATACAAACAATTAAGCATCATGCTTATTAATAGCAACAAGAGGCGAACTTCCACCAAGCACACGTTCATGTTCCTTTACAAGCACTCTTAAATTCTGCCCCTTAATAGTAATGCGTAATAACCCTACATTTAAAAAGCCAATCTTTTCCAAAAACAATGCCTCCATCTTTAGTGCATACAAGCCGCAGAAACGTAAAAAACGTGGCAACACTTCGATTTTTATAATCAAGTTTTCATCATCTAATATTGTCTGTGCTTCTAGCAGCTCCCTAACTCCGAGTTGCTTTGCAAGCATGCTTTGACGCAAAAAATAGAAACCATGATATTTACGCACTTTCATAGCATGTAAATCACTTGGGGCATAGATTCTACCATTAAAACGTGCTTTAATGCTAAATTCTATGGAATCTTCATGTTGTTTGATATATTCTACAATACCACTAATTGGTGAAACAATAGCATTTGGGGTTGTGGGATTAATAAGCTTTGAGCTACAAAAAAAGAGCCATGCAAGCAATACTATAAATAAAATAGCAGTTAATATATAGAATCCAAAATACGCTGCAATTAATCCACATATGACTATGATATATGCACCTTGTTTGCTTTCACTTTCTATAACACGCATTTGCTCCCCTTTGATAAAATATATTGGATTATACCAAAATTTTACATAAAACTAGCTTTTAGTCTCAATAAAGGAAAAAAGTTTAAGATTTTATTATCGTTGGTATTCCAATGTAACATTATTACTAAATATCATATAAATACAATCCCAAAAAACATTGAATATAATTTCTTAATTTTTATCAGAATCTTGTGATTTAGTTTGTTGTGCTTGTGGTGGATTCCATAATCTTAGTTTCATCGTAGTGCTATTAAAAGCACGTTCCATACGCCCTTCAGCCTGATAATCAATACTAAATCCTGCTTTAATATCAACTTGTGCATTTTTATCTACTTTTAATGCATAGATACCATTTGCACCAATAGACATTGTATTCACGTTAGTAATAGTTGTGCTAGCTGGAATTGTTAGTGGTTGCTGATTACTTGCAATTAACATACCATTCAAATATAAATCTGTATGCAAAATAACAAGTGGTGCATTAGTAAGATTCCGAATATTAAAAGTAACAGCACCATGTGCAATCTTAAATGCACTAGCACTCACTGCAATATTATAGTCTTCAATGATAATTGGTGGTATAGTAATCTCTGCCATCATAGCTTTAGCAGGTGTCATACCATCAAAATTCTTTATTGTCATATCGCCATGTGCATTTGTTAATATATTTAATATTTGCCTATCATTATTAAATGCAGCATAATGCAAAGGTGTATTGCCATAGGATTCATCTTGAATATTTACTTTTGCCCCAGCGGTTACAAGAAGTTGTGTGATATAACTATTTTGGTTGCGTGCTGCTTGGTGCAATGCAGTTTCTCCATGACTTATAGCATTAATATCAGCTCCACCCATAATAAGCAAATAAGCAATTTCTAAATGATTATTTTTTACTGCAGTATATAATGGTGTAGCACCTTGCCACCTTGCATTGACATCAGCTTTTAGCTCAAACCCACTCTGCACATCGCTTAACACATTACTAAAAAGTAAATAATCATATTGATTTGCACGCAATATACCAAGCAAAATACAAAAATATAGGCATACTTTTTTCATTCTTTATTCCTTTCTTGAGAGAATTTATTATCCTTAGATTCTATATATAAATGTTTTTTTGCAAGACTAACAATTTTATCATAAATAGAATCAAAATCAACACCATATACACGTGCATCTGCAATCGCGGTGATAAAATTTGTATCCCCTTCAAAACGAGGCACAAAGTGTAAATGTAAATGCTTTGGTATACCAGCACCTGCAGCTTGTTTAATATTAATACCCATATTTACACCATTTGCACCATATTCTTCAAGCATACAAATAGCTTTTTGTGATAATTTATGCAAATGCAACCATTCATCTTGAGATAAAAGTGTTGGCGTATCAATATGTTTATGTGGGATAAGCATAAAGTGTCCCGGTATATAAGGATAACGATTCATAACTCCAAAACACACAGAATCCCGATAAAAAACATGATTTGCTTTATCATTATGCACATTGCAAGCTATATCACAAAATACACATTCTACAAGAGAATCTGTCGTAAAATATGCACTTCTCCATGGGGCATAAATATGTGTAAGTGGCATATTAACTCCTAAACTCAAACCATAAACTACCAATATATACAACTTCTAGCTACCATATTTATAGTTATCTACACTTTAACTAAATAGATAGCAAATAACATTCCGCTTAACATAAAGCATGTTAGGCAATAATTATAGCAAAATTTACATAGAATCTAGTTCAAATCCCATGCCATAATAATTATTCATTAAACATAGCAAGGGCTTTTTGGCAAATATGCTCAACATTAAATCCAAAATATTCAAACAACAAATCACCCTTACCACTTGCCCCAAAACACTCCATTGTAAGCACACTATCTGCAAAGGCATGCAACTCAAGTCCTCTTTGTGCTTCAATAGCAAGCACTTTTGAATCACCAAAAAGCCCATTTCTATATGCCCTGCCCTGCTCCATAAACAATTCAAAGCAAGGCATAGAAACAACCTGTGTTGGCATACCATTTTTCTCCAAAGCTACTTGTGCCTTAATAGCCAAATGCACTTCACTACCACTTGCTATTAATGTTATTTTTTTTGTATGTTGGGATTGTATAAAATCTGGTAGCAATGTAGTTTGGGAAAGAATATAAGCACCTTTAGCTACATTATTTAATGTCATATTACATGATTGGATAAGAGGGAGATTCTGCCGCGTTAAAATAAAGCTTTGTGGCTTTTGCAAAGAAAGTGCAACCTGCCATGCCATACTATTTTCATTTGCATCTGCAACACGCCAATTAAGCAAATTTGGCATAGCACGCAAATGGCTTAATTGCTCAATTGGCTGGTGTGTTGCCCCATCTTCACCAACACCTATAGAATCATGTGTAAAGATATAAAAAACTTGTGCCTGCATAAGACTTGCAACACGAATACTAGGGCATAAATAATCACTAAATACAAAAAATGTAGCACAAAATGGTGTAAAGATTCCATAATTTGCAAAAGCATTGCTGATAGCACCCATAGCATGCTCTCTTACTCCAAAATGCATAACATTACCATGTGGAAAATCTTTAGAATCTTGAAGTGCTGTATTATTGCTTGGAGCAAGATCTGCACTCCCACCAATAAACCCTTCATTTGCCTGTGCGATAGCATTAAGAATCTTACCATTACTTCCTCTTGTTGCCATTGTATTTTGGCTATCAAGCTCTGCTCTTTTTATATTTTCTACTTGTTTGGAATCTATATTACCAAATCTAGGGAAAACTACCTTGCTAAAATCTTTTTTTAAAAGGGTTTCTAAATATGTTGCTTGCCCACTATTTTGCAAAGTTGTAAGCCATGCTTGATATGCTTTTTCCCCTCTTAATGCACTCTCTTTAAAATGTGCTCTACTCTCTTCACTGATATAAAAAGTTTGGCTGCTTAAACCCATTTGCTTCTTACTCTCAAGTATCACATCATGCCCTAAAGGTGCACCATGTGCATGATGGCTACCTTCTAGTCCGACTGCATTTTTTGCAATTTTAGTCTTTGCAATAATAAGTGTTGGCTTACATGACTGCTTAGCATCCAATAATGCACCATTAATTTGCATATAATCATGTCCGCAAATCTCTTTAACAAAAAATCCCTGTGCTCTAAATCTTGCTCCAATATCTTCACTCAATGCAATATTAACATGCCCCTCAATACTAATCTCATTACTATCATAAATAAGCACTAAATTATCAAGGCAATGATGCCCTGCAAGCGAACATGCTTCATAACTAATACCTTCCTCTAAATCACCATCACCACAGAAACAATACACTTTATGATTAATGATCTCTGACCCAAGCATTACTTGGGCACGCTTTGCTGCCATTGCAAAACCTACTGCATTTGCTACACCCTGTCCCAATGGTCCTGTAGTTATCTCTACCCCATGTGTATGCCCGTATTCTGGATGACCGGGCGTTTTTGAGTGCAATTTGCGAAAATGGCGTAAATCTTGCATATCTATATCATAACCCCATAAATGCAATAAAGCATAAAGTAAAGCACTTGCATGCCCACCACTAAACACCAATCTATCTCGATTTATCCAATCTGCTTGTTGTGGATACAATACAATATGATTTGCCAATACAACCATAATATCAGCAAGCCCCATAGGTGCTCCGGGATGCCCACTATTGGCTTCTTGCACCATATCAGCACAAAGCATTCTTAATTCATTTGCAATTTGTTCATGTGTCATTATTATCCCTTCTATTGCATTATATATTATCGATTCACTAAAGTATTGATTGTATTGCATATTTGTGGATTTTTAGAAAACAAATATTATATACGCAATACTATAAATATCTATATCAATGCATTATTTTCAGCATACACAGCACAAAACAACACCATAAAATACTCAATTAATA
>JARHZY010000097.1 GCA_029264655.1 Helicobacter sp.
GCACTTTGCATATTCACTCTTGAGTTTATACTACTTTGAAGTAAGCTAGATTCTGTTAGAATCTTGCTACCCCTTTTGTTTTTTAGTGTTTGCTGTGATAGGGGAGTCCATTTATCACCAAATGGGCTACTCTCTTTTTCAAAGCTTTCTTGTGTTACATGCTCTAGCTGCATTGAAACTTCAATTAAAAGCGGGTTAAGATTATCACATTGGCTTTTTGTTATATCTAGCTCATTTATTAGCTGTTGTAGTGAAATTCTTTGCATTATTGTTATCCTTTTATGGTATAATATGTATAGGCATAAAAGGAAGTAGGCTGGGATACTCTCATCCCGCTTGAAATAGTAGCGTGCAGGTCTAAACCTTTACTGCATTATGTCTTATTGTCTTTTTGATAGATTACTTTTTTATTTTTTAAGCAATGTATTTTATCTCCAATATCCCATTAACACAATATTTGTAGGTTTTAAATAACTATATATTTTATTTTTAAGCCATTATATAAATATTTTATATAGAATTATTGCACATCTATATTTCTGCTTGTAATAAATCTTGCAAACTATATTTTTGAAATTCTTGTATAAAAGAATCTTTTGCCCTGTGGATAATTGCTTTTAGGTTGCAACTTGTTTGGTAGGGGCATGCGGTATGTTGTATATTATGCTTAAGACATTCGACAAAATCAGTATTAACTTCAGTATAAAGCAATACATCAGAGAGTCCAATATCTTTTGGTTGTTTAGCTAGTTTAATACCACCTTCACGCCCTCTAAAAGTTTGGATAAAATGTCCTTTTGATAGTTTATGGATAATTTTTTTAAGATGGTTTTGTGATATTTTAAGCTCGCTTGCCATATTTTCTATAGTATTTAATGTATCATCATGTTCTGCAAGATAAATTAAGGCACGAAACGAATAATCACTAAATTTAGATAGTTGCATATTGCCCCCTTATCATTAAATTTTATAATAATATAACATATCTAGGTAACCATTAAGAAAGATTCTGTATTACATGCCATATTATAATGCTAAATGCAACTATTATACTATAGCTATGTTTAGCGCATTGCTTCTTCTAAATCCTTTTTAATTCGAACAATTTGGTCTATAATGCTTGGAGAACCACGCAAAAGTGTATGCAATTCAAGAAAATATACATGGTCTTGTTTCATTGCCTTTAAATATTGAAATGCGGGATTGGCACGCAAAAGTTCATCTTTGCTTGATATCTGTAAGCCATATAAAATAACATCTGGATCTTTTGCTACAAGAAACTCTGGATTAATAATAGGTTGTTTGCCGATTGCATGTGCAGCAATATTTGTGATTCCTATTGTTTGCAATACATCACTTGGTAAGGTATCACCACCAAATGCCATAAGGGGTGTAGCACTATAAAGAAAGATTCCATTTTTCTTGATAGGGTTTGCTTTAAGTTGTTCTATTTTTTGCATAAATTCTTTGGCAACAGCTTGTGCTTTCTGTTCTCTATGTGTAAGCTCACCAAGTGTAAGAATATTTTTATAAATATCTTGCAAAGTTTCCACAGGAAGCATTTTTGTTTCAATATTATAAGCTTTGAGTTGCTCTTTCAAACCAATGCTATATGAAGTAAGGATAACTATTTTTGGCTTAAGACTTAGAATCTTTTCTAAATTTGGACGCGTATAAGTCCCTATTGTCTCAAGCTTTGAAGTGCGTTCAACAGGCTCAATATTCTTCATTGATGGAATTGCTAGAATCTCATCTTCTGCACCTATCATATAAAGTATTTCAATGCTTGCTGGATCAAGCACTACCATGCTTTTTGCATACCCAAAACATAATAAACAAATTAATAAAGTAAAAACCTTTCGCATAACAAAGACTCCTTAAAGGATATAATAAGAATTGAAATTATAGTATTTTATTTGTCAATAAAATACTACCATATGAAGAATTTATAAAATATTTATGTTTATTATCTACATATTAATTAAAGAAAAAATGAAATTACTAAAATTTAATATATTTTTTGGTAAAATTATTTTGTATTTTACAATACTACTATTTAATTTTATAAGTTAGTATTCAAAGTAATTTTATTAAA
>JARHZY010000056.1 GCA_029264655.1 Helicobacter sp.
GTTTTTCTTTGTGAAAGTGGCACAAGCAAGGCAAAAAGCACCATTGCATAGCCACAAAATAAAAGCATTGGTAAAGAGGAACTAGTAAGTGCAATAAAATTTTGGAAATAAATATTACCTATAAAAACTGGAAATAATAAAATAATAGCAAACATACTTCTAAAATGTATATAAAAACCCCATACTAGAAACAAAAGTCCTACATAAAATGGTATAAGATTGAGTAGGAATAGATAATAAAGATGTTTGCCAAAAAAGAAATATAAAATGCCTAATACATATGATGGTAAAACAGGAGCAAAATTTGTTGTGCTTAACCGCACTGTTATGTAGGTATCTCCAAGAATATGATAACCGGGATAACCTAGCCAAAACTGAAAAATACCAAATATTATAATTAATAATCCGCTCAATACAAGAAAAATCCTATCTTTTGCATTGAATGTAGGTAACAAGGTGGTTTGTTTGATGTTGTTTTGTTTTGGATACATTATATTGAAATCGCGTATATAAGTCTTTAATGGGATAAAGAAAAACCATAGCATAACACAAAATGCCAAGATATAAATAAGTCTGCTAGCATAATCTTGTAACAATGAACTTGAAAATTCAGTAGTGTAGCTTAAAATACCAATATTTTGCCCCAATTGAAGTTGGTATCGCACTTTTATTTCAATAAAGTCATTATCCTTTGCAGTTTGGTATGTTGATATTACACCTCCTAGGCTATCTATCTTTTTATTCCATTGTATATTGTTTGGAGTAATTTTACTAAATTTTCTATGTGCTTTGAAAATTTGACTATCAAATAGCAATTTAATGCGATAAGTATGTATTTCTGCTCCACTCTTTTCACATGCTTGCTGGCAAGAGTGCAAAAATGCTAGATTTTTGGTATTTATCCTACTTGCCTCATTGCATTCTGCCCTACATTGCTCTATTGTAGGAAAAATCTCACTATCTACAACCATTTTAGCATAGTCTATCCTATCCTCACTCATAAAATGTAAAATTCCAAAAATAATCCATACCACTATAAAGAGTGTAAGCCAAATAATAAGGGCAATTTTTGTGCCTTTACTTAATTGTGTTTGTTTTAAAATCTTAAACATTACGCACCTTTTTTCTATAAATAAATATTTTTCTTGCATAAAAACCATAAAATGCCACAATAAATGAGGCTAAAATTTTTGCAATAATTGCTTCAAAACCCAAAAACTCCACGCAAAACCATAAAATCAATGTATTTAATCCTATACCTATCGTATTAATAAGATAAGTTAATCCTATCTCAAAACTTGAACGTAAATGCGAAGCACCAAAAATAAAACGTCTATACAGAACAATGCCAACCGCACTAGCACATACAAAAACAATAAGTGAAGCAAAAATATAATATACACCACAAAATTTATACAATATATAAAATCCTATTAATTCTATAAATGCTATTAAACCACCAATAAAAAAATAAAGTAAAATCTGTTTTGTTGTGCCACCATGTAGAGTATTTTGTGTGCTAGAATTACTAGTATTTGCAAATGGTGTAGCATTAGTTTGCATACCAACAATCTTTACCCTATCCATGTTATCTTGTGTTTGAGAATCTGAACTGCTACTTTGCATTTTATTCCTTGTTTCTGATACTTATGGCAGAATCTTGTGTGCTAAATCTAGGTGTTTGCAAATACACAAGATAACGAGATTCCTTAATACTTTTTGTAATAAGATAAGCCAAAAGCC
Organism: Helicobacter sp.; assembly: GCA_029264655.1. Classification (GTDB taxonomy): domain Bacteria; phylum Campylobacterota; class Campylobacteria; order Campylobacterales; family Helicobacteraceae; genus Helicobacter_A. The sequence continues at coordinate 1,744 of JARHZY010000056.1, forward strand.
CAGCAATACATAGCACAACAGCAATCACCATAAGCCCAACACACACAAAAAGTGTAGGAAATCTTGCCACCTTAGAAGTCTCTAAAAATTCTAAAAAAATAGGCACACCAAGAATCAAAGAAAGCAAACAACATAATATGCTTAATACCCCAAAAACAAGCAGGGGACGCTCACTAAACAATAAATTAAGAATCATAAGTGAAATCTTAAATCCATCTTTAAAAGTTGATAGTTTAGAAAAACTCCCCTCAGGACGCAATTTATACGGAGCTTTTATTTCATCAGTGCGAAATCTTTGCTCCAACGCATAAATAGTAAGTTCAGTTTCTATTTCAAAGCCATTGCTATGGGCAGGAAAACTTTTAACAAAAGGACGAGAAAAGATTCTATATCCACTAAGCATATCATTAATTTTTGTGCCAAAAAGCATTTGTGTGCTTTTAGAAAATAATTTATTGCCAAAGCCATGCCCACGACGATATACACTAGAATCTCCATCTCGTGCTATATTAAGCATATCAAGTTGTTGCGTCTTAAAAAGCTCTAATGCATATGGTAAAATTGAGGCATCATGTTCTGTATCCGCATCAATCATAACATAGTAATCTGCATCTACTAATGCAAATGCTTCTCGTATAACTGCCCCCTTACCTTGTGTGCTTACCTTGTAAAGAGTGATATTGTAATAAGTCGTGTTTTGAGTATTTAATACATCTTGATCTTTAAAATCATTATTTTTAAATGCCGTATTTGCACTATGGTATATATTAGAATTTATTGCTTCTATCTTTTTATTATTAGAATCTAATTTATTTTCTAGGTTGTCAAGAATTTTTGATTCCACAATAGCATAGGAGTTATCACTTGAATTATTATCAAAAACATAGATATACGCGTTTGGTAAATAACTTAAAACTTCATCAATTACTTGGGCTATAGTTTTTTCTTCATTATAGCAAGGAATAATGATGGCTATTTTGCCAAAAGATTCTGATAGTATATTTTTGTGATTACTTTTTTTTAATGTGCTTGCGGTATAACCCCCCCCCCCCCCTATTTTCAAATATGCATGATTGTTCGTGTGTGATATTTTGCAATGTAGTATGCTTATTGGCAAAGCAATTATGTCGCTTTAAAACAGCATTATGATATATCATAACTTTTACCTCAATCAAAATTGTATAGAAATTAATAAAGCAAAAAATATACCTATTTATTGAGCTTATAGTGTAAGAAAATTTTATACAATTCCACTATTATGTATATTTGTAATGATTATATTTCCTAAATTTTGTTTTTATCTTTCTTATTTAATATTATTCTCAAACTATCCGATGAAAATAATGTAGCATAAATTGTAATTCTATTGCTATGCTAAAAGATGAATATGGTAATTCATTGTAGTTTTTATAGTGAGTAGATAGCATGAAAAATATAGCTTTTCTACTCTTGCTATTATAAAATATACAAATATCTATGTTTTAATTTTAAAATGGCTGTATATATCCAGACATAATGCCTATTCACTTGCTTCTAATTCATCAGGTAAAGGCATAATCTCATCGCTTGTGCCAATTTGCTCTTTTATTTTTGCAGCAATTTCGTTTGCAATAGCCACATTATCTTTTAAAAATATTTTTGCATTTTCTCTTCCTTGTCCAATTTTTTTATCTCCATACGAAAGCCATGCACCACTTTTATCTACAATATCAAGCTTAACACCATAATCAATAATTTCACCCTCTTTACTAATCCCCTCACCAAACATAATATCAAATTCAGCTTCCCTAAATGGTGGGGCAACCTTGTTTTTTACCACTTTTGCTTTTGCACGATTACCAATAATATTATCACTTTGTTTTAGTGTTGCCACTTTGCGTATATCAATACGCACACTCGCATAAAATTTTAATGCATTACCTCCCGTTGTTGTTTCGGGACTACCATAACCCATAACACCAATTTTCATACGGATTTGATTAATGAATATCACCGTGGTATTCATTCTTGATAAAACGCCTGTAATCTTACGCAAAGCATGACTCATAAGCCTTGCTTGCAAACCTACATGTTGATCACCCATATCACCATCAATTTCTGCTTTAGGGGTTAGGGCTGCTACAGAATCTACAACGATTAAATCAACACCACCGCTACATGCAATCGTCTCTAAAATACTCAAAGCTTGCTCACCATTATCTGGTTGGCTTACTAAAAGGTTTTCGGTATCAACACCAAGATTTTTTGCATAATATACATCAAGAGCATGTTCTGCGTCAATAAAAGCACATACACCGCCATTTTTTTGGCATTCAGCAATAACTTGTAATGATAATGTAGTTTTACCGCTAGATTCTGGTCCATAAATCTCAATAATTCTACCTTTGGGAACACCACCGATACCAAGTGCTAAATCAAGTCCTAACGAACCCGTTGATATAGCATCTATTTTTTCTACTTGTTTATCACCAAGTCGTATAAGCACACCTTTACCAAATGCTTTATCTACTTGTTTCATTGCATTTTCCAATGCTTTTTGTTTATTTGGATCAATTGCCATTTTTACCCTTTATATAGTAAATTTTATAAAATTCTAGCATGATAATGTGGATTATATAAAAAGAATAGTGTTTTATTATAAAAAACTTTAACTATATAAGTGCAACATTTTTACTTTTATATTGTAATTATGGCATATATTATTTTTATAGAAATAAATAAATAAAATTCTAATTTATAGAATTAAATATATTATTAGTTCATTTTTATAAAATAAAGCTAATTAATTAATATAAAATATTATTTATTTTACAAAAAAATTAAATTACAATATGTATTTTATGAAAAAAAGTAACATATAATCTATTTTATGCAATTTTTTGTATATTACATATTGTAATTTTATTTTTTTGTGTTATTATGTTTATTAATCCAAATACATTGGAAAAGAACAACAGAAAGGATACAATATGGCGAATTTACCTCATCACAATTTTTCACAAGATACTTTGGCATTACATGCTGGATACACTTATGATACACAACGCACCATAAGTGTGCCAATCTACCAAAACACAGCCTATAGCTTTGAAAGTCTTGCACAAGCAGCTGCAAGGTTTGGTTTGGCAGAGCTTGGTAATATTTATACGCGTTTGAGTAATCCAACTACTGATGTATTAGGGGCAAGACTTGCCGCAATAGAAGGTGGGGTATTTGGCGTGCCTACTTCTAGTGGCAGTGCAGCGATTTTTTATGCAATTGCAAATTGCACAGAATGTGGAGATAATATTGTTTTTGCAAATAAAATCTATGGTGGCACACAAACGCTTTTTACCCATACATTCAAACGATTTGGTATTGAATCTAGAGTATTTGATATTGATAATATTGCATCATTAGAATCAGTAATAGATTCAAAAACAAAAGCGATTTTCTTTGAAAGTATTTCAAATCCACAAATTTCAATCGCTGATACAAAAGCAATTACAGCTATTGCAAAACGGCATGGTATTCTTACAATTTGCGATAATACTATCGCCACAGCTTTTTTACACAAACCTTTTGAATATGGTGTTGATATTAGTGTATATAGTCTTAGTAAATATATAAATGGGCAAGGTAGTGCTTTAGGTGGAGCGATTATAGAACGCAATGGTTTAAATGAGTTTATTAAAAATAATTCTCGCTATACCGCATTTAATACACCAGATGCAAGCTATCATGGATTAGTATATACCAACCTACCTTTACCTTGCTTTAGTATTCGCCTTATTACAGAATGGCTTAGAAATATTGGAGCTACTCTTTCTCCGCAGTCAGCTTGGCTTATTTTGCAAGGATTAGAAACTTTAGCATTGCGTATAAAACAACATAGTCAAAATGCTCTTGAAGTAGCAAGATTTTTAGAATCTCATCCAAAAGTTACAAGTGTCGCATATCCGGGTTTATCAAGCGATCCCTACTACCATCTTTTAAAACAATATTATGTCGATGGGCAAAGTTCAGGGCTACTTAGCTTTGAAGCACAAAGCTTTGAAGAAGCCCAAAAAATTTGTAATAATGTAGCAATTTTTGCAATAGTAGCAAATATTGGCGATTCTAAATCACTGATTATACACCCCGCCTCTACTACACACTCACAATTAAGTAAAGAAGAGCTTATAAAAGTTGGAATCACGCCTTGCACCATACGATTAAGTATTGGTTTGGAATCAAGTAAAGATTTGATTGCTGATTTACAACAAGCACTAGAATAATAAGGAGCAAATATGCCTATTGTCATTCCAGAAGATATACCTGCATATTCCCTATTAAGCCAAAATGCTTTTATTATGGGGGCAAAAAAGGCAAATAGACAAGATATTAGAACATTGGAAGTATTGCTAATTAATCTTATGCCAACAAAGATTGAAACTGAAAATCAGATTCTAAGTTTGCTTGCAAATTCACCCTTACAAGTGCATATTACACTTTTATCTACGGCAAGTTATATTGGCACAAACACACCAAAAAGCCATTTAGAACGATTTTATGTAAATTTTGCTGATATTAGTGGGCGTAAATTTGATGGTGCAATTGTTACAGGAGCACCTATTGAACATTTACATTTTGAAGAAGTGGCATATTGGCATGAAATTACATATATTATGAATTATCTTAAAAGCCATTGCACAAGCACACTCTATCTTTGTTGGGGGGCTATGGCTGGACTTTACCACTTTCACAAGATTCCAAAAATTATATTACCCAAAAAAATTTTTGGTATATATGAACATAATATTATAGAAAAAGATTTATTGCTAAATGGCTTAGATGAAATAATCAAAATGCCACATTCAAGACATTCAGGCATTGATGAAATGAAGGTAAGAGAATCAAAACTTAAAATTCTGCTTGAAGGAGAACTAAGCGGTATTAGTGCTATAAAAGATGAAAAAGATTTTTATATACTTGCCCATCCAGAATATGCTAAAGACACATTATTGCTTGAATATGAGCGAGATAAAAATAAAGGTTTAGGGATTGCAAAACCCCTTAATTATTTTAATAAACAAGGAGAGCCGATTTTATCATGGAAATCAAGTGCGAGCGTGCTTTTTGCAAATTGGCTTAATTTTTCTGTTTATCAAGATACACCTTTTGTGTTGTAAATCTCTTATGTATTAATATATTAGGATACTAAAAAGGCTTTGCCAAAGTAATATTATTATCACCCACTAATGCAAATGTATTTATAATATTTTGAACATTAAAATATTAATGGCTAGCATAATAATGCAACGATTGCAACCTATTAATTATAAATTTTTATAATTAATATATTAGAATTACTTTCTTATTTTATAGCATATTATGAATATTATACAAAGAAATCTACTTTTAGATTCTATCCATTATTAATGGACTTCATTTAAAAAAAATACTTCCCCATGCGTATTTTAATACATAAAAACCCGCTGCTTTTGCGGCTTCAAGCACACAACGAGCCTTTGCATATGTTGTAATAATGCATGGTGATTTTGTAATATAATAGAGTTTTTGAAAATAAGATATATCCCATAATTCTGGATTATGCTGTTGGCTAAAAGCATCTTGAAATACAATATCAAAATATCCCATTTTACATTGTGCAAGATATGTAAGTGCATCGCCATATAAATAGTAAAGTATCTGTTTATCACGCTTATAGTATGAATACTTATGAAGTGCATGGAGAACTATCTTACTATATGGGATATTATGGTATGGAAACGCACAAAGCTCTTGAAGCAAATAATCTTTTTCAGGTGAATAAATTTCGCATTCTTTGAAATATGCTAAACTCAACATAGCATTATAACCAAGCCCAAAACATATATCTAAAATGCGTAACGGACGGCATAAAAATGTATGCATAGGTGGCATGAAAGTCTGTAAAATATATGGTAATATATCTATTGTAGCATTGTGCTTATAATATGTTTGCATAGAATCTACATGTTGTAAAAAAGCTTTTTGCACAATAGGCTTACAAAAACTACCATGAGATTGAAAAAAAAGCGATGGATATATATGTTTTAAGAGTGTTTCTGTATAAGCACCTAAACTTTTTGAATGATAACTTTGTTTGTAGTTGGCATTATAAATACTAAAACTTGAATCACAACCTTGTATTATATTATTATGTAAAATCATTAATAAATTCCAAAGTTTTATGAAGTTGTAGGGGGAAACCCTTCCAGTCAGGAACCAATGGCACACAAGTAATGCAAGTGCTCTGCTATGTTCCCATCCTGAAGCGTTGCTCACATTACCCATTGCATAGGGCTAACCAGAAAGGCGATTTTTATTATATCTTATTTTTTTTTAAAAAATACTTAAATTTACTTTAAAGCATCTTTTACATCAGTATATGGAATACCAAATGCATCACTCACGCCTTTATATGTGCATTTACCATTATAGGTATTAATACCTTCCAAAATACCACAATCTCGCAATGCTGCTTCTTTAACACCATGTTTTGCAATGCTTAAACCAAAATTTAGTGTAGAATCTGTAAGTGCTAAAGTTGCAGTTTTTGCTACAGCACCCGGCATATTTGCTACACAATAATGCAAAATTCCATCAATATCAAATACAGGATCATTATGTGTTGTTGGTTTGGAAGTTTCAAAACAACCTCCTTGATCGATTGCCACATCCGTAAGAATTGCTCCTGTTTTCATACATTGTAAGTCTTCTTTTTTTACAAGCTTTGGAGCTTTTGCACCGGGTATAAGCACTGCACCAATTACAGCATCTGCTTCAGCAATACTTGCCAATAAATTAGCACGTGAGCTAAAAAGCGTATGGATACGCATATTAAACATCTGATCCACATAAGAGAGACGTGCTGTATCAATATCAAGTATTGTTACATCTGCACCAATACCTACTGCAAGTTGTGCAGCATTTAAGCCAACTACGCCTGCACCAATAATAGTAACCTTACCTTTTGGAGTGCCCGGAATCCCACTAAGCAATGTGCCATTACCGCCAAATGTTTTTTGTATATATTTTGCAGATTCTATAACAGCTAACCGCCCGGCGATAGAACTCATAGGTGCTAAACATGGCAATACATTACGCACCTTAATAGTTTCATAAGCTATTGCATCGATTTTTTTTGCAAGCAACATATCAGTTAATTTTCTATCGGCTGCTAAATGCAAATAAGTAAAAAGTATCTGCCCTTCTTTAAAATAATCATATTCACTTTCAATAGGTTCTTTCACCTTAATAATCATATCACTTTCTTGAAATAATGTCTTCTTATCAACAATTTGTGCACCTGCTCTATGATACTCTTCATCACTAAAACCAATCGCACTCCCCGCATCATGTTCGATAAGCACCTTATGCCCTGATTCTTTATATTCATGCACATTTGATGGTGTTAAACCAACTCGATATTCATGCACTTTAATCTCTTTTGGACAACCAATAATCATAAATGTCTCCTTAAAAAATATATAATTGTAAGCCTTGTATTGCAAATATTTTTCACAATATTGCTTTGCTAAAGGCTACTTTGAAAAATATAAATTATCATGATAAATAAACAAAATATAAAGCGTATTTTACTAAAAGAAAATTTTAAATGTTACATTAAGTAAATAATATATATTTATGATAACATATATTGTAACTTAGTAACATAATGCAATATTAAGTATAGATTGAATATACAACCAAAATATAAAGAGTATAGTAAAAATATAAAATTATATTGCTGTAGAATCTAATAATTCAAACAAACTAAACAATTTCATCACTTTGTGCTAGATTTGCATTAAATAAATAGTTATTAGCCTATTTTTAATCGGATAAATAGCTTATTTATAGTAATTTAATTAAAGATTTATTTATATAGAAATTTTGCCATATTATTACACAATAGATAGTTTATTGTTAATAGCATTAGGATTAATATGGCATAACTGCATATTGTGCAACTATTGTATTGCCATAGGTAAGTATAATATCACCATGCGGGCTTGATTGTAATATATATTTTGGTGGCATGTTTTGTATATCTGCATTGATCCCATAAAACCGAAGGCGTAGTGCTAACTCTGCATATGGCACATGAATATAGGTAATACCTCTATCATAAAGAGCTTGTGCTACTTCTTTTGCTTCATAAAAAGAGTAGGCAAAATTATGTCTCACATCACTTACATAATATGTAAGCTTGTTACCAAAAAGTATAATATTGCCAAATATGAGAAATGTTATAAGTGCATATATCCTAACAATATATCGTGCTCTAAAATTTGGCAGACGAGAACGTATATCAAAAAGTATTTTTTGTATAAAGAATGGAATGCCAACACACAATGGGGGTAAAAAACTTTCAATTTCAATTTTTTGTCGCGTCGAAAATAATAAAATAAATAAAAAACCAACAAAAGGTATTAAATGCAATAATAATGGTGCTTTTTTAAATGTATAGCTATATGTTGCAGCTACATAATAAACAAAAAACACAGGAGTAAAAACTAACGCCATAAGTCCGAGTGTATCTAAAAAATATGATTTAGGGACACCATATATTGGTTCAAATTGATACATATTTATACCAAAACACAATATACTAAAAACAATCATACCTGTTTTACGCTTAAAAAGTGCGTAAAAAAAGAGTGCTAAACATAAAATTGCACTCCCAGAATCTAGAAAAATTGCAATAAGAAATAGTTCATAAGCAATACGTTTATAACGCACTTGTATATATACAATAAGAAAACATAAAAGCGTTAAGATTCCCATATAAGAAACAAGAAGTGCCTGCATACTAACACCGGGTATTGCCATAAAAAGTATTGCACATAAAAGTGCATCATTTGGTTTGCGTAATATACATAACGCAATATTATAAAGCAATATGCAATTGATAATATGCAAACACACAAAAGGCAAACGCAATCCATAATCATTTAGTATTGGATTATGAAAAAGATATTGTATGCATTGCACACCAAAATTTGCCAAATGGTTTGGTAGGGTAGCATTCAAAAAAAAGTTGTTTGCTTCGCGTATATAAATACTTGTTTGGCTAATCATAAAACAAAGTAATGCAACATCAACAAATAAGACAAGACAAAAAAGTATATGTGTATTTAAAGAATGAGTAGAATTTATTATTTGTGGTGATTCTGTATTTGCAGAAATATGGGAATATAGTGTATGTTGTATGTTATGTGGAACTGCCATAGCATGCCTATTTCAAATATACTTATAATTTTTCTAGAAAGTAAATTATATAGTCTCAATACTTAAAAAGTAATATAAAATTTCTAAAATTTAGTTTAATTTTCAATATCTCAATTTATTATTTATTATAAAATATAATAAATTTTGAT
>JARHZY010000064.1 GCA_029264655.1 Helicobacter sp.
GCCTTTTCTTTTTTAGCTTGGTATTTTTGATATATTGCAGTTTTGCGGATAAGTCTTCTTAATCCCATGTGTAATCCTTTTATTATGATGTGGTGGTTATTATAGCATAAGAGTGTAATTAATAAAACATAATGCAAAAATATGTTTATTATAACCAATTACACTTTATTTACGATATTCAATTGATTAAAAATATCATAATAGATAGCAAGAATCAAGGTATAAATAAAACACCATAAGCATTATTTACAATATGCTAGCTACAAAGCTTTATGTCTGTTGCCTACAAAATAAAAAATAATTTTAATCAAAATGGTAAAAAAGATTCCTTCAAAAGTTGCAGCAATAATGAGTGAATAATATTGTTCTTGTGTAATAGCATGTAAATCAAGCCCCATTTTTGCTATTGCAACTAAAAAAGTAAGTGGCATACAATCACTCAATGCAAAAAGTGTGGTATTTTTGATACTCTTAAAATATGCACCAAAGGCAATATTTGCAGCAAGTAACCGCACAAGCAACATGCCAAAAGCAATATAAATACCATTTAAAATTACATGATAGTTACTTAAAATCTCTCTAAGATTAAGTGTTGAACCCACATATACAAAAAATAAAGGCACAAAGAAACCAAAGCCTATATCATTGAGTTTATGCACCATATCATGTTTATAAGCAAAAAAAGTGGCTATTACCATACCTGCTAGAAACGCACCTAGCACATCTTCAATATCCATAAATGTTGTAATACCAATGAGAATAAAGAAAAGCATAAAGCTAAAACGAATATCTTGATTATTGCTATCATTTGTTGGCATAAACCATAATTTTATTATAGGTTTCCACCAAAAGACAATTTTACCAATACGAAAAATAATAAGAAAAGCAATAACAAAAAGGGCAAGAAAGGCAAATGCTTTATAAAATGACCAAGAAGTTATATTACCGGCATTTTGAGCATAACTATTTTGCACTACAACAAGTGCCGTGATACTCACAAGTTCACCAACAATACCAATTTTTAATGCAATATTTAGCCATTCTCTCTTTTTACCATAATCACGAATAAGTGTTACAATCATGCCAAGACTCATAACAGGAAAAATAGCAATATAAATCCACTCAAGATGAAATAATAAGACAATACTACCCGCAGCAGCATAAAGGATAATAAAATACAAACACGCTTTTTTATAAAAAGCATTACCAAGCTTACCAAAACCGCGTAAATCTACTTCCATGCCAGCTAAAAGCATAAGATACAAAAAGCTTACATGTGCCACAATGTTTAATGTTTCACTACCCTTAAAGATTCCGCAATAACATGCAAAAGCACCAAGCAAGATTTCTATAACTGCAACAGGAATACGCGTAAGACGACTAACATAGGGTGCTGCAACAATCAATAAGGCAATAATTGCAAAGGTTGTTAGTTCTGAACTATGCATACTATATCACTTTTATATTATGAATATTTTTTACAACAAAGCTACATATTATGTATGCCTTGTGCAAAGGCTTTTAAAAAGGCTTGTGGGTAAAGTCTATATTCCACATCATGCACTCTTTGTGTAAAATCCTCAAGGCTTTCATTTGGAATTTTAGGCACTTTTTCTTGCAGGATAACCATACCAGAATCAAGCTCTTGCGTTACAAAATGCACGCTCACTCCGCCAAAGTCATTACTATCAGCGTAACTTGCTTCAATAGCATGCAAACCTTTATGCATAGGCAAAAAACTTGGGTGTATATTTAATATGCGTAAGTGTGTTAATGCTTGTAAAAATTCCTTACCCAATATACGCATAAAACCAGCCAATAAGATACAACTAAGCTTATCTTTACATTCCAAAGTGCGTAAATATGCTAATAACACACTATCAAAATCATCTTGACTTTGATTTGTGCCATCTATAATATGCGTAGGTAATCCAAGCCGTTTAGCACGTATAAGTGCATGTGCATTTGGCTTATCACTTATAATGCTTATAACATTAATTTTTGGATCTTGTGCCAACATAGAATCTTGCATCATTGCACTATTAATCACAAATGCGTTTGGATTTGTTTGCAGTGTTTGCTCATCTTTGGATTTTGTGTTTTTTATTAAATTCATACCATTTTGCCGTAAAGCTTGTGTCAATGTTTTATTATGTAAAGACAAAACAAGATTTTCCATATTTGTGCCATTGCCACTTGCAAGTATTACTACATTGATTGTTTCTTGTGCCATATCTTTCCTTTATTGTAGTGTAGATGCAAACCATTGTGGTTTATCATGTTTTATAAGCATAATATTTGCAATAATTGTTTGTGCTGTATAAGGTAAATCATCATCTTGAGATTCCATAACATCCATATAATATGTTAGGGCATCGTGTAAATATTGGCTCTGCAATCCTGCAAAATGAAAAGCAACTTCAAACATATCAAGGACTTGAGATTCCAAGTCTTGTATCTCTTCGTGCAATGATTCTAAATCCCTATCTTTTGTATTATGTTTGTTGGTATTTTGTTTTTGCTTATTATGTTGTTGCATGAATATCCTTATAGAATTAAAATCTTATTATAACAAAGTTTCATGTATTTGTGTAAATTTATAGCATTGAAGAGTATTAACAACAATCTATCAAATGAGATATTTAAATCTTATTCCATACAATCCTATTTCTTATCTTGCTTTTGCAGATTCTTACAAACAAATTATAACTATGATATATGATGCACACAATGATAATACTAATTGAGGTAATGTTTGAAAGCAAGGAATTTTTAAAGATAGTTTCTTCTATTAAAAGTAATTTAAAAGCTTTGAATCAAAGAATTATAAGATTTGAAAAAAATGAATAACCAATAAAAGCCATATTTAAAGTATTTTAGATTCTAAGCCCTCATATTTACCATACTTTTTAAACTTGATGTAAAAATGACTATAGAATAATTTAATATTATATTTTCATAGAATCTTAGAGAGATTATAACTGCATATTTTGGTTGAATATTGCGAAAACGATTTTATCTTTACCATAATCTAGTAATTGTAAAAGCTAATAACATATAAAAATAATAATTATAAGCTAGACAAAGAGAATCTTTTGTGATATAAAGCCTATTAAAATCATGGACGATTTTTTAGATATTTTCATATATAATAAAATCCCTTTTAACCCCATGAATAAATAATATGAGATAAAACATAATAACATAAATTTTAGATTCTAAAATCCATATAAGAAACCGATAATACATACTTATAGCTTTATCTTAGGAAAATAATATGCAAAAATCATTTCACATTGTGCTTGTTGCACCACAGATTCCACAAAATACAGGTAATATTGGTAGGCTTTGCGTAGCAACCAATACAACATTACATCTTATTTATCCATTGGGTTTTAGCACGCAACAAAAAGAATTAAAACGTGCTGGACTTGACTATTGGCAGTATTTAAATGTATATGAATGGCAGGATTTAGAATCATTTTGGCAAACACACCAACCAAACAAAACACATTTTTTCTTTAGCACAAAAGCCAAAAAGGTGTATTTTGAGGCAGATTTTACACAAGGCGGATTCTTATATTTTGGTAGAGAAGACGCTGGACTACCTCCAAGTATTCTCACGACATATCTAAACCAAACCTATAAACTCCCAATGCAACAAGGAGTGCGTAGTATAAACCTTGCAACAAGTGTTGGGGCAGTGCTTTATGAGGGTATGCGACAATCAGCAATCTACCATTCATGGATATAATTCTCTACTTCCTAAAATAAGATAAATTCCAAATTCTATGAAACCTCACACACCATTACTTTTTTACTGCTTACCCTCTTCATTTCAACATAACACAACATTGGGTATGCCATTGCAATAATACAATATATCAAGTAAGATAAAGTGCAAGAGAATCTGCAAGAAAAAAATCAGTTGCATAAATACGTCCATTTTGCTCATAACATAAATTCTGCTCGCATACATACTCTAATTTATCTGCTTTAAGCAATGTTTTTGCTACACCAACTTCACTTCGTAATCCCATAAATACGCTCTCAAATACCAAATCATCTTGACTTAAATGCTCCTCTTTACGCCAAAGTGGATATGCAATATATTGTTCTAAACTTGCAGGTGCAAAATAACGCATACAGCCTACTCTCCCAACAGCACTTGCCCCAACACCAAGATATTCTGCCCCTTTCCAATAACCAAGATTATGCTTGCATTTATTTGTATAGGCAAAATTTGAAACTTCATATTGTTTAAAATTATGCTTATGTAAAAAATCACGCACAACATCCCCAAAGCTTTCTTTAGCTTGCAAACCATAGTCTTGCCTATCACCAAAACGCGAATGTGCATCTATGCTTAAACTATATGCTGAAAGGTGATTAATAGGGAGTTTCAATGCAGATTCTAATTCATAATATATTCGCTCATTCGTATCAAGCACGCAATCATATATTAAATCAAGACTAATATTATCTATATATTTTTGTGCAGTATCAAACGCTTTGAAAATATCCTTTGGCACATGGACACGTTCAAGCATTTGTAATTTATCTGCATAAAAACTTTGCACACCAATGCTTAAGCGGTTAAGACCAAGTGTTTTTATTTCTGAAAGCCATGTTTCATGTAAAAGATTTGGATTTATCTCAAAAGTAATCTCACAATCTTTTGTGCAAAATGGTGCTAATAATGCAAATATTGGCACATAATATTTAGAATTTACAAAATTTGGTGTGCCACCACCAACAAAAATACTTGTAATGCATCGCACTTGAAAATATGCTAATGTGTATTGTATGTCTCTTAGTAATGCCTGAAAATATGGTTCAACCATTGTTTCTTTATGCACTTGCGAGAAAAAAGCACAATACCCGCACTTAGAATCACAAAATGGAATATGGATATATAAAAGCAAAAATACCCTTTTTAAATTATTTAATATGGAATATACTATATAAAATTAAGGGGCTGATAAAATTACCCTATCATTCACAGGTTGCACATCTCTTGTGCCATCTTGAAGAATTGCATGCATTGCCCCTATCTGTGCACGGGAAGCTTCAACACTCTCTTTTAATACTATCCATTGCACGCCTTCAGTGCATGGTGGTGTTGTAAAACTCCCACTAAACGCATAATAATCATGCTTTTTTGGCAACATCTGTGATATATAAAGCATATCCATAGGATATACTTTGTTGGTATTGATTGGTATATGAGAAAGAATATTATTCAACATTGCATTATTTTGCCCTTTTTCAAAAAGCACAACTAACACTAAATAGTGATTTTGCGTATCTACATGTATCATCTGCATTTCCATAGGATAAATTTTACCATTTATTTGCATTTCTGATGGCGTATGGAAATATAATTGCATAAGTTTATATATTTTATTATGGAACACTAATCCACCAGCTTCATTAAAACGTATTTGCACTGTATGCCCCTGATTGATAATATCTTGTGCATTTGTGCCATATAATAAATATAATTCATGCTTAGATTCTATTGTTTTTTTGCTCTCAATATTAATTGGCGACTGATGCCTGCCATTACCACAAAGTGCAAATTTTACATCAAGCTTTGCCCACATAGCTGGTCCATTATTTGCATCATAACCCCAATTTACAGCCCGCATCATACCAATACTTAAACATAGTGCTAAAATGGCTATTTTCATCATAACTCCTTACAAATAAATCAAGCATAAATACCAATAAAATACTACAACAACACAAAAAAACAACTACATTTATAAATGCTCAATGATTACATACAATCATCTAATAATCCTAGCATTATAATACCATATCAATAGGTTTTGCTATATACTATATCAAGTTACTACAAAAGTTATATTTATTCATAACTTTCTTAATGCAAATCTTTATTGAGATTAATCGAACGCTTACTTCGAAAAGCAATAAGACAAGGGTTTTGTGTCATAAACCTAAAATGCACTCCATGCAAACCACTTAGCATATACCCTTTATATAGCCCATTGTCTTGCACAACAAAATTTTGATTAATTGCTGCTATTTTTTGTGCTTCGTCATGATTTATTTTTACAACACTACCTGCAAGGATAGTTGTCCCAGCATCAACAATACAGCTATCCCCAAGACTAATACCCGTTACAGAATTTGCCCCAAGCAAACAATTTTTTCCAATACTAATAGGTGTTGTATTACCACCACTAAGCACACCTAAAATGCTTGCACCACCACCAATATCTGTGCCTTCTCCAACAACCACAGATGAGCTAATGCGTCCCTCATTCATACATGCTCCAAGTGCACCAGAATTAAAATTAACATAGCTTGCACCCGGCATTTGTGTATAGCCAGCACCTAAAAATGCTCCAAAACGCGTTTTACTAGAATCAAGGATTCTAATATTATCAACTTGCGGTAATACTTGCATAAGATAACGTGGAAATTTATCTATGAAATCAATGCAGGGAAATTCACCTTCCATTTTTAATGATATTTCATTATCGCGTAAATATTGCAATTCATAAGGCTTATTGCCACTCCATGCAAGATTTGGTAATAACCCAAATATACCATCAAGATTTAAGCTACGAAGTGGTGTAAGCCCAGCAGACAAAGCATGTAGTTTTGCATACGCAACTTGCAATGATTGTGTCTGCAAGTCATCAAAATAAGCAACAAGTTGGAATTTATAACATTCATTCTCACCTTTATAAATACTGCTGATATGACGTAAGAGCTCAAAAACAACTTGAATATTTTTATGTTTTGCACCAATATATTGGTGTATTGCACTATCAGTAAAAAGCACATCAGCAGTTTTGATGGAATAAGGATCAGTTGAAAATTTCTCGCATAGATTCTTAAAACCATGCAATATTGTTTCACCTCTATCTATAGGCTCGTAAGCTATAAGTTCTTTTGTAATAAAAGGATAAAATAAACATAATGCACGCAATACAAAAGCCGAATCAATATCAACAACAATCTCATTACTTTCAAAAGATTGTAGTCGTGCTGCAGTTGCAAATACTGCAAAACTACCAAAATTTTGTTCAAAATTAAGTAGTGGAAAATTTACGCTTACCACTTTATTGCTTTCAATGCGTGAAAGTTCAGCACGACAAACTCCAAAACTCTTTGGCTTTTTTTTGTCTTGATAAAACTCATCAACAAAATGTTTAAACTCTTCTTCGGTTTGAATAATTGATATTGAAGAGTAGTGAGGTGCCATAGTATCTCCTTGCTATATGGAAAATTAATTTATTATGCTATCATAAAAATTTATATTTTTGGGATTTACATATAAAATTGTTTATAATAATTACATTCTAATAATACTAAAACCCTTGATAAAAGTTATTTTTTAGAATTTAGATACCAAGATAATTACTTCAATATATTCAAATACAAAAATTCTATAATATTTAAAAATAAGTAAAGCCATACATATACTATAATGTGTGGAAAAAATAAATACAATTCAATAATAAAAAATCAGTGTGAATAAAAATTAATGTTTATTGCAATAAAACGATAATATAAATGAGTAGATAGTTAATGTGATTATTTATTTTAATATGTTACAATACAATTCCTTCGAAACTAAAAATTAATCAAGGAGAGTAAATGCATACCCCCCCCCCCCCATTATGATAAACAGCTATTTAAAACACGCAATATAAGACATAATATCTGGCATCTAATAGTATTTTTCGAAAGAATGAATTTTTTTTCTGGTTTTAAATACATCTTACAAAAATACTTTTTTTCATTGCTCCCTTTTTTATATATTTTTATCCAATTACAAAAAAAGAATAAAAAATATACTCATATTGCACATAGGGTTATATATCGATATTTTCGTATCCGCCATAAATTAGGTAAAGTGGATATTCCATATATCGAGATTGTTCTTACAACAAAATGCACATTGCGTTGTGAATCTTGCAACAATCTTATGCAATATTTTCATCCAAAAAACCAATATACTTGCACCTTACAGGGCATTATACAATCTCTTGATAGGCTATTTGCCAATATAGATTCTATTCAAAGTATGAGAATTATTGGTGGAGAACCCTTGTTGTTTAAGGATCTAGATAAAGTGATCACATATCTTGGACAACAAAAGAAGCTCCTTAGCTTCAATATCGTAACAAATGCTACTATGCTTTTTAAAGAAAAAGCATTACATGCCCTACAATCCTGCCCCAATGCCATAGTGCATATATCTGATTATAGTGTATCACCAAATATACGCGTGCCATTAAAAAAAAGAAATGCTTATAGAGCAACTACAGGCAAATAATATCCCCTACGAAGTGCTTTGGAATCACGAGGGTGCTTCTTGGTTTAATCCGGGTAAAATTTATAAACGCAACCGCACAAAAGAGGAAAATATCCGCAACTTTAAAGCCTGTATGATGCCCTGTGTGAGTTTAATGAGTAATGAGGGTATAAGCAATGAGCATGAAAATAATGGCTATGAAATTGCCCCAAGTGGTGCGCTTTTTATTTGTCCTATTGCAAGCTCTTTATCTCGTTTGCGTGGGTTAAAAGAATTTGATGGCGATTTTGTGAATCTTGCTGACAATAATTTACGCCAGCGTCTTATAGAATTTTATGGACAAAGCTTTTTTAATGCATGTGATTATTGCCATGATATGTGGATACAAAAAGAAAATATCCCTATTGCATTGCAAACAAAAGAAGTATTCAAATTGCAGCCTAATAATCCATAAATACATAATATTGTTAATGCAATACATGCGCTATCTTTTCTTTTAAATAGCATTTCTTGTATTTTTTTGACTTCTTTAAAATCATATTGTTGCGTTCTCTAAAATTTTCTGATAAGATATAAATGCAAAGAATAGCAAAAACACATATTGAAAGGATAGGCATTGAGAGGCTTTAAAATTTTTACAGGTAATGCACACCCAGAATTTAGCAAAGAGTTAGCCACATATCTTGATTATTCATTATCGAAAGCAATTTTAACGCGTTTTAGTGATGGCGAAATTAATGTGCAAATTAGTGAATCTGTGCGTGGCAAAGATGTTTTCATTGTGCAACCAACTTGTGCCCCCACAAATGATAACCTTATGGAGTTGCTTATCATGGCAGATGCTTTTAAACGCAGTAGTGCAAGCTCCATTAATGCTGTGATTCCATACTTTGGCTATGCAAGGCAAGATAGAAAAGCTGCCCCAAGAGTGCCAATCACTGCAAAACTTGTTGCTAATCTCATAGAAAGTGTTGGTATTGATCGCATTATTACTATGGATTTACATGCCGGACAAATACAGGGTTTTTTTGATATACCAGTAGATAATTTATATGGTGCAATTATATTTCGTGATTATATACGTCATAAAAAAGAATTAAAAAATCCAATTATTGCAAGTCCAGACATTGGTGGTGTAGCACGTGCACGTTATTTTGCAAATCAGCTTGGGTTTGATTTAGTTATAGTTGATAAAAAACGCGAAAAAGCTAATGAAAGCGAAGTTATGAATATTATTGGGAATGTGCAAAATAAAGATGTTATTCTTATTGATGATATGATTGATACCGCTGGCACAATGTGTAAAGCTGCCAAAGCTTTAAAACAAATGGGTGCAACAAGTGTTATGGCTGTTGGCACACATGCAGTTTTAAGCGGCAATGCATATGAACGTATTAATGAGAGTGTGCTTGATGAAGTTGTTTTAAGTAATTCTATTCCATTGCAACAAACAAGCCCAAAAATCAAAGTGCTATCAGTTGCACCACTTTTTGCTGAAGTGGTGCGTAGAATCTATCATAATGAAAGTGTTAATTCTCTCTTTATCTAAAAAGTAGTGATAAAATTTGGAGTAACCATGCACAGATGTAATATATTACGACTTCTATATATTGGCATAATAGCTATAATATGGTTTGGTATCTATGGTTGTAAAGATATAAAAAACCAAAATCTCCATGCAAACAAAATTAATAATTTAGCTTATATTTATGGGGAAGGCTCTGGTTCTAGCTTTGATATTGCAAAAAAAAATGCTATTCAAGATCTTGCAACAAATCTGCAAGTAAGTGTTAAATATTCAATGCAACAAAATATGCAACAAAATGATAATACCCTGCAAACAAGAGGAATAAGCAATACTTTCTTGGAATCAAAAATTAGCAATATACCATCTATAGAAGTTGAAAAAACAATAAAAAAAGACAATAAAATAACCGTGCGTGTAAGAGTTGAACAAGCCTTATTAGAAGGAGCAATTGCAAACCGCATACATACTGCACAGCAACAACTACAAGCTATGCTTGATACATGCGATACACTTGCTTTTTGGCAATACAAAAAATTTAAAAAAACTTTACAAGAATTACAAGCAGATATTACACTTTATCAAGCATTGACAAAAAATATGAGTTATGGCAATGCTATGCTTGCAACATTTCAAGATTCTATCACGAATCTACCAAGCTATAGTATTACTTGGGATTTACATAACTTATATGGGCACGCACAAGAAACACAAGCAATTCTTATCGCGGAATTAAGTAAATTTATAAAAATTGATTCACACGCTACACGAACCCTATATGTTCAGGCAAATACAGAAGGCACACTGCGTTTCTTTCTGCATTTTAAGGATTGTAAAAGTAATCCAGAAAACACAATACAAATTGATACACACGCAAGCACAAAAGATATATTAGGTGCAAAAAATATGCGTCTAGGAGCAATAATCTATAAGACTATACAAGCAAATTATTAGTAATATCATAAAATTTAAAAGGGAATAACACCTTAAAAGCTTATTTTGAAATTTTTTACTATATCTTTTTTTGATATAGTTATACTATTAACCTAGCTTTT
>JARHZY010000031.1 GCA_029264655.1 Helicobacter sp.
TCTCTTGGTGGCACAAGTTTAATAGCATCATCACTTCCGCTTGCACGCATATTTGTTAAATGCTTTGCCTTAATAGGATTTACATCTAAGTCATTATCTCTACTATGTTCTCCTATCACCATACCTATATAAACCTTAGTTTGCGGTGTAACAAATAAAACCCCGCGTTCTTGAATATTAAAGAGAGAAAATCCTGTTGCCTCACCATTTTCCATAGAAATTAATGCCCCATTTTTGCGAGATTCTACACCACCGCTAAATGGGCGAAATTCTAAAAAGCTATGATTCATTACACCTTCACCCTTTGTATCAGTCAAAAATTCACTACGATAGCCAATAAGCCCTCTTGCTGGAATCTCAAACTCTAATCTAGTGTAGCCATCGCTCATTGGATTCATTGCTTTCATTTCAGCTTTTCTTCTACCAAGCTTTTCAATTATAGTGCCACTAAAATCTTGCGGTGTATCAATAACTAAATGCTCAAATGGTTCTGTTTTTACACCATTTTCCTCTTTGACTATAACTTCAGGACGAGAAATGCTAAATTCAAAACCCTCTCTTCTTAGATTCTCTGCTAAAATGGTAATTTGTAATTCTCCGCGTCCGCTTACTTTAAATTTACCTTCTCCCATTTCTTCACACCGCATAGCGATATTTGTTTGCATTTCTTTAAGTAATCTATCTTTAATTTTATTTGCTGTTACATGTTTGCCCTCTAATCCTGCTAAAGGGCTATCATTTACTGCAAAATATACACTCATTGTTGGTTCTTCTAAGTGCATAGGATCTAATGGCATTGGATTATTTGGGCATACAATAGAATCTCCTACATCTACTGCATTAAATCCAGCAATAGCGATAATATCTCCTGCTTCAGCAGATTCTATCTCTGTCCGTGCTAAACCCATAAAGCCAATGAGTTTGCTAATGCGTCCTGTTTCTTTTTCACCATCGCTTTTAGCAAGCATAACATTTTCACCCTTTTTTACTCGCCCATTAAATACCCTTGCAATGCCTATTTTCCCTACATAATTATCATAATCTAGTGTAAAAACTTGCATTTGCAATGGATTATCACTACTACCGCTTGGCATTGGCACATGTTCTAAAATCGCTTCAAACAATGGCTCTAAGTTCTTTTTCTCATCATTTAAATCTTTAATTGCATAGCCATCTCTTGCAGCAGCATAAATCACGGGGAAATCAAGCTGGGCATCTGTGGCATCCATTGATACAAATAAATCAAAAACTTCATCTACAACCCTATCAGGTTCAGCAGCAGGTTTATCAATCTTATTTACTACAACAATAGGACAGATTCCAAAACTTAATGCTTTTTTGACAACAAATTTTGTTTGCGGCATAACACCTTCTTGTGCATCTACTAAAAGCAATACACCATCTACCATTTTTAATACCCGTTCGACTTCCCCGCCAAAATCGGCATGTCCGGGAGTATCAATGATATTAATTTTTGTGCCTTTATATGTGATAGCAGTATTTTTTGAGAGTATAGTAATACCTCTCTCTCTTTCTAAATCATTGCTATCCATAACCCTTTCATCAATTTGTTCTCGTTCGCCAAATGTGCCAGATTGTGTTAAAAGTCCATCAACTAAAGTTGTTTTACCATGATCAACATGGGCAATTACTGCAATATTTCGTATATTTTGCATTATGTATTCCTAAGTTAAAATTAAACATATAATTATGACATAGATATATTAATGACTTCAAGATTCTAGTATTTGTAATGAATAATGCAGTATTTATATGCGTTATTGTGGTTTAAAATTTGCATTACTCATGCAATATTGTATTGCAAAACAATCTTGGCATTGGGGCTTTAATGCTTTGCAGCGATAGCGACCAAATAGCACAAATGCTTGGTGTAAGAGATTGAGATTATCTTTGAAACTCTTTGTTAAATCTTTTTCTGTATCAATAGCCCTCACACTTTTACTTAAACCAAGTCTATGGCTTACGCGAAATACATGGGTATCAACTGCCATATAATTCATGCCTAAAAATTCACCCAACACAACATTTGCACTTTTTTGCCCAACACCATTCAGTGTCATTAAATCATGTTGGTTTTGTGGAATTTCACCGCCAAAATTACACTCTACGCGTTGTGCCATTGCGACAAGATTCTTTGCTTTTGCATTAAAAAAAGAAACTGAATGTATAATTGTTGCCACATCTGTTACATTTGCCTTGCTTAATTCTTTTGTGCTTGGATATTGTTTAAAAAGTAGTGGTGTTACCATATTCACACGTTTATCTGTGCATTGTGCAGAAAGCATAACAGCTATAAGTAACTCATATATATTTGTATAGTGTAATTCTGTTTGTGCGTCTTTATAATGCTCTAAAAACAATGTTTTAATACCATTAATGCGTTCTTTTTTTGTCATAATTATTCCCAATATATTATATTCACTTTTACATTTACTAAGCTATTTATAGCTTGTATTTATAAAAATGGGTATTTGCTTTTATATGAAGCATTATACTATGAAAGTTATTATACTCTCTTATCATTTATCTAAATAATCATTATTTCTTTATATTTTAATTACTATTTTTATTGTATATACTATTCTTTAATATCGTGTTGGAAATAGAGTATAGATAAATATGCACTTTTTAATATTTCTTTTCTAAATTTTTGCTTAGGTTATTATCTAAATTCAATAATATAAAGCCCTATCATACTTTCATGCAACTAAAATTTTGCTTAGTATGTAGCTAAAAATAGACTTTATAGAATCTTGCATATCTTTGTAATTAAAGTGCAATATACTCACAATTTTCTTGCTTGCAATACAAAATATATTCTTATCATTCTTAACCAAAATGTGCTTCAAGTTTGCGTTTTGCAAGTAAGTGAAAATGTAGGTGTGGCACTTCCTGTCCCCCATCAGTACCAATATTAGTAACTAATCGATACCCGCTTTCACGCACACCAAGCACATCAACAACACGCAAGATAAAAGCACTCATATTACCCATGAGATTTGGCGTAACACCATTAAAATCTTTTACCCATTTCTTTGGTATAATAAGCACATGTATAGGGGCTTTTGGTGCAATATCATGAAAAGCCATAAATTCATCATCTTCAAGCACAATATTTGCAGGAAGTTCTCTATCTACAATTTTTTCAAAAATACCTTTTTCTCTCATTACTTTCCTTTCTATTCATGGTTTTTATTCGACGAATAAATGCCATTCTAGCAAAAAAATCTATATTTTGTAGCAAAAAATCCATTTTCTTTTGATAGAATCAAAAAATTTTTAGTCAATATACACCACACCACATTTAAATAAAAGGCTTTATAATGACAACATTAAAACAATGTATTAAGGAAACGCTTGTAAAAATAGAGCAAGCCCAAAATAAAGAAATGCTTGAAACCTTGCGGATTGAAATGAATGGCAAAAAAGGATATATTACACAAGCATTTAGCAAGCTTGGTTCTTTAAGTGGCGAAGCAAAAAAAGAAGTAGCAGCAGAATTAAATACCTTCAAGAAAGAGTTTGAACGCATTTTTCATATCAAAAAAGAAGAAATTGGGCTAAAAGATTTAGAACAAAAACTAAAAAGTGAAAAAATAGATACTAGCCTTTTTAGAAAAAATGGATTTGTAAGTAATGGGCATCCTGTTTATCAAATGCGTGATATTATTATTGATTATTTTATAGGCTTAAATTTTTCCTTACAAGATGGTCCTTTTATTGAAGATGATTTTCATAACTTTGAGGCACTTAACTTACCAAAATACCATCCCGCAAGAGATATGCAAGATACATTTTATTTTCAAGATTCTATGTTATTACGCACACATACATCACCAACACAAATACGCACAATGGAATTAAATAAACCACCTATTCGCATGATATGCACTGGAGCAACTTTTAGGCGAGATTATGATATGACGCATTCACCAATGTTTCATCAATGTGAGGGTTTGGTGGTAGAAAAAGGAGATTACATTAGTTTTGCACATTTAAAATATATTTTGGAAGACTTTGTTAAACATATTTTTGGCAGTGATGTAAAGGTGCGTTTTCGATCTTCTTTCTTTCCATTTACAGAACCAAGTGCAGAAGTTGATGTGAGTTGTATGTTTTGTAAAGGAGAAGGTTGTCGGGTTTGTTCGCATACCGGATTCTTGGAGATACTTGGTTGTGGTGTAGTTAATCACAATGTTTTTCGTGCGGTTGGTTATGAGGATGTGAGTGGTTATGCATTTGGCATGGGGATTGAAAGATTAGCAATGCTAAAATGGGGCATTAATGATTTACGCAGTTTTTATGAAACAGATTTAAGAATATTGGAGCAATTTTAATGATAGTTACAAGTGTGGGCTTAAGCCATTTTATTCAATTAGATGATATTGATTGGAGAGAGCTTGTGCGTGTTTTAAGCAGCATTGGCTTAGAAGTAGAAAGTGAATATGAAACAACAATTCCACAAAAAGTTGTAGTTGCAAAAGTAGTAAAAAAAACACAGCACCCAAATGCTGATAAATTAAGTGTTTGTGAAGTAGATAATGGTAAAGAGATTGTGCAGATTGTCTGTGGGGCAAAAAATGTTTATGTGGGGCAATATGTTGCCCTTGCACTTATAGATTCTGTGTTGCCTTTTGGCAAAGATGGAAGCACAAGAATTTTACAAAGTGAGATAAGAGGTGTTAAAAGTTATGGTATGCTATGCTCAAGCACAGAGCTTGGCTTACCAAAACTCAATGATGGAATCTTGGAGCTTGATTCAAGTATTGGCGAACTGGTACTTGGTAAAGAGCTTTATGCATATCCCATATTCCATCAGAGTGTATTAGAGCTTGGTGTTACCCCAAATAGAGGAGATTGTCTTTGTGTGCTTGGGGTAGCACGCGATATTGCAAGTGTTTTTCGTTTGATTCCAAAGAATATTACTGCTAATGAACCAAGCATAGCACTTGGTGTTGGTAGATTTTTGCAAGTTGTGCCACATGGTGATTTACATGCTTCACTTTTATATAGGATTATCGAAGTAAAAGAAGGCTATACGCCACTTGCTATTGCTTTGTCGCTTGGCTTAAATGGTAGATATAAGCAATGTGCAATAAGCAATTTTGCTGAATATGCGACTTATATGACTGGTGTTCTTTTTAATGTATATCCTATGGATTCTACACAAATTTCAAATAATGGCACAGAAGCAAAACTTCTTGTAAAAAAAGATGAAAGAGGGTTGGAATGTGTTTATGCTGAAATACATGAAAACGAACACACAACAAACTATAATAAATTAACAGCTATTGGGGCAACTCGTTATGAGCCTGATACACATGATTATCCACGCACTTTTATATTAGAAGCAAGTTTTATAGATTCTGTGTTTATTGCTAATAAAACCTATGGCTTAGAAAAAGCAACATTAACACAAGAAACACTCCATCGTTCCACAAGAGGCACTAATCCTGATTTAGAGCTTGGCATGAACTTTCTTTGCAACACTTTAGAATTACTAAAATCAAATCTATACTCTGGTGTGCAAGAAATTGTGCGAACTTATGCACCGACTAATATACAAATGACTTTCCAATATATTGCAGATTGCATTGGTAATGAAATAACAAAAGAAGAAATAGCACTTTTATTAAAACGATTGAATTTTAGAATCCAAGCAACTTGCGATGAAAACTTTTTTATCGCACAGCCACCTGCATTCCGCCATGATATTAAAATAAAACAAGATATTGTTGAAGAAGTGTTGCGTCTTTATGGTGTTGATAGGGTGATACCAAAGCAGCATAATATAGAGCAAATACCCCAAACAACACAAGCTTATGTAACACACTGCAAAACAAAGCAAATACGCCATAAGGCATTAGCACATGGTTATATTGAATGTGTGCATTATATCTTTGATGATTCAAAGAAGCTAGCAACATTGGGATTTGAGCCTTTAGACGAAACAAAGAGATTATTAAATCCTATTACAAGCGAGCTTGATACATTACGTCCATCGCTTATCCCACATATATTAGAGAGTATTGCAAAAAATAAACGTTATGGGTATGAGGGGATAAGACTTTTTGAGATTGGGTATGTGTATGATAGGGAACGTATAGCAAAACAAAAGCTTGCATTTGCAATTAGTGATTATCTCCAAATACCAAGTTATCCAAATCCAAAAGGCATACCTATTGATTTTTTTAGTTTTGCACAAAATATTAGTGAGATTGTTGGTAATTTTGCATGTGCAAATATAGCAAGCCAATTCCAGAAATCAAAGCTTATTCATCCCTATCAAAGTGCAAATATGTTACAAAATGATACTATAATTGGCATTATATCAAAGCTACATCCAAATATCGCACAGCTTTATGATCTCCATGATGTGTATTTTTGTGAAATGGATTTTAGCTTATTGCTTGCAGGACAAAATAGCAATAAACTCGCAAAGGAATTTTCAAAATACCAAGCAAATAAACGCGATTTAACACTCCTGCTTGATAAAAATGTGAGCTTTAGTGCAATAAAATCTGAACTCAAGAGATTGGAATTGCAAAATATAAAAGATATTTTGCCACTTGATGTTTATCATGAAAATGATGATACTATAGCTTTAAGCATACGTTTTGTATTTCAATCTATGGATGAAACGCTAATGGAATCTCAAATGCAAGACACATTGCAAAAAGCTTTAGAAGCGCTAGAGCAAAAATTCCACGCACATTTAAAACTTTAGTGTTTTTAAGAAAATCCTTAAAATAATTTGTTTTTGTGGCTTGTGTATTTGTGTTGCGATTGTTGAAATATTAAAATCTAATCATCTTTTACTTCATATCTTTAAGTATGATGGGTATGAGGCTTCATAGATTATCCATAAAACTTTTCTTACTATATCCTATTATTACTACGATGCAAGTTTTATTACCCCGCTTTTTGCATATAGGATTTATATTTTTATGCCTTTTGTTTTGGTGGGCTATGTTGCACTTTTCTTATCTTACGGGCTTAGAAGTTGTTGGCATATTTTTATAGTTTTCTATAAAATAGTAGCCAATAGTTTCTGCTAACTTTATTAGATTATGCTTATATTTACTTAGTCTATTTGTTTTATAGTGTGGTTTTTGGAAGCTATTTGTATTGCTTAATCTTTAGATTTGTTATAGAATCTAGAGATTTCAATCCATTGTATTATTAATCTTTGAGTGCTTGCTCCTAATAATCTTAATATATTTTTAAGATATGTGTGTTATAGCTTTGTAGTCATGTTATTGCATTTACTTAACATATAAGCATACAAGCAATTCTTTATATTTCCACACTATCATAATATTATTTTTATAAAACTGAATAGATTTCAATTTTATAAAAATATTTAGATTGTGTTATTTTGTCCTTCATTATGATTTGGAAGCATATGGCTTGTATTTATATCTTATTATATTTTTACATATAATTAAATTATATAAAGTATAGAATCTAAAAAAATAAGCTATGATAAATATGTTTTAGATTGTTTATGTTGTATTTAAAATATCTTTAGTTAGCTTTATTTATCTAAAATATATGCGTGTGTGAGTTATTTCTCATTTTTTATTTATAATATATTTTGTTGGCAGAATCATGCAAATAAGATGCAAGCCATAAAATATTATCAGGATATAAAACCATGTGAGTGTATTCTAGGCTTAAGACTAGAATTTGCCTATTTACTTTATTATGGAATAATAATGGCTTCAAAATATAGGATTGGTAAGTAGGATATGCAATGAAAGGTATAGTTTTAGCAGGAGGCAGTGGCACAAGGCTATATCCCACAACTTTAATGGTATCCAAACAATTATTGCCTATCTATGATAAGCCTATGATATATTACCCACTTTCAGCACTTATGCTTGCACAAATTCGTGAAATATTGATTATTTCAACTCCAAAAGATATACCTAGATTTCAAGAGATTTTTGGTAATGGAGATTGGCTTGGCATGGATATTAGCTATTGCGTGCAAGTAAATCCAGATGGTTTAGCACAAGGATTAATTTTAGCAGAGCAGTTTATAGAAAATGATACAATAGCCTTAATCTTAGGTGATAATATTTTTTATGGGCAAGGATTTTCCCCTATGCTTTTAGATGCAAAAAAACATGCAACAAAAGGTATTGCTACAATTTTTTCCTATAGAGTTAAAGATCCAGAACGTTTTGGCATCGTAGAGATAGATAAAGAGGGCAGGGCGTTAAGTATTGAAGAAAAGCCACTGCAGCCTAAGAGTAATTTTGCTGTTACGGGGCTTTATTTTTATGATAACAATGCGATTGCTATCGCAAAATCTTTAAAGCCAAGCCATAGAGGAGAATTAGAAATCACAGATGTTAATAATGTATATTTGCAGCAAGGAAACTTAAAATCACAAATATTAGGCAGAGGTTTTGCATGGCTTGATACAGGCACGCATGATAGTCTTATAGAAGCCTCAAGTTTTGTGCAAACGATAGAGTTAAGGCAGGGCTATAAGATTGCTTGTTTAGAGGAGATTGCTTATCATAATGGTTGGATTAATCAGGAAAAATTACTAGAACGTGCTAGCATGCTTCACAAAAGTGGTTATGGAGCATATTTGCGTAGTCTTTTAGAAAATGAGTAAGAAAAAATGAAGAATATTTTAATTACAGGTGGGGCAGGATTTATTGGGAGTAATTTTGTCCTTTATTTTTTAAACAAATATCCCAATTACCATATTTTTAATCTTGACTCTTTAACTTATGCTGGAAATTTAGAGAATCTTGCTGGAGCAGAACATTATAGAAATTATACCTTTATACATGGTGATATTTGTAATAAAGATTTAATTTATGATATTTTTACACAATATGAGATTGATGCAGTAATCCATCTTGCTGCTGAATCGCATGTAGATAATTCTATTACCAATCCAAGTGCTTTTATACATACTAATGTTTTTGGCACTTTCAATCTTTTGCATACAGCTTATTTACATTGGTTTCATTCCCCACACACTCCAAAAGAAGGTAGAAAGCATTGCGTATTTCATCATATTAGCACAGATGAAGTCTTTGGTTCTTTGGGGATAGAAGGCTATTTTTCTGAAAGTACCCCTTATGCCCCAAATTCTCCTTATTCGGCATCTAAAGCATCAAGCGATATGCTTGTGAGAGCTTATTTTCATACTTATGGTTTGAATACGCTTATTACAAATTGCTCCAATAATTATGGTCCAAAACAACATGATGAAAAGTTTATTCCAACAATTATTCGTAATGCCTTGCAAGGTAAGCAAATACCCATTTATGGTGATGGTAAAAATGTGCGTGATTGGCTTTATGTGGCAGATCATTGCCGTGCACTTGATATGGTTTTTCATTCTCAATATTATGGGGAAACATTTAATATTGGTGGAAATTGCGAATATAGTAATATACAGATTGCTAAACAAATTTGCACACTTTTAGATTCTCTTGTGCCACAAGCGAATGGAGTAACTTATCAAAAACAAATTACTTTTGTGCAAGATAGGGCAGGACATGATAGGCGTTATGCAATTGATTCTAGTAAAATTTTTAAAAAATTAGGCTGGAAACCTATAGAGAGCTTTGAGAGTGGTTTGGAGAAAACATTGAAGTATTATATGGAGCGGTATTGTGTATGAAATCATACAATTAAAGGTAATAAATGATAATCGTGGAAAACTTATAGCACTAGAGGCAAATAGAAATATTCCTTTCATGATTAAGAGAGTATATTATATTTATGATACTTTACCTGATGAAGAAAGGGGATTCCATGCGCATAAAAATTTAGAGCAATTAGTGGTTGCTATGGATGGAGCGTGTGAATTTGTATTAGACGATGGGAAAAAGAGAGAATCTGTGTGGCTTAATCGCCCTGATATTGGTTTGTATATTGGCAAAAATATGTGGCGTGAAATGAAAAACTTCTCTTACGGATGTAAATTAATGATTTTAGCGAGTGATTATTATGATGAAAATGAATATATTCGTAATTATGATGAGTTTTTAAAACAAGTAGGAGAAAAAGAATGCAAAGAGATATAGATAAATATACCAAAGATTATTTATCACAATCTTATGATTTTGAAAAAAATATGGTATTTTTTCATCGAAATAAAGTGTTAGAATTTTTAAAGTTTTATAAAGCACAACTTCTTTATGTAAAAAAGAGAGCGTCATGATACATTCTCTCTCTGATGTGCAAAGTAAAAATATTGGTAAAGGAACAAAAATTTGGCAATTTTGCGTTGTATTGCCTAATGCTATCATAGGAGAACATTGTAATATCTGCTCCCATTGTTTTATAGAAAATGATGTTTTTATTGGGAATAATGTAACAATAAAATCTGGTGTGCAAATTTGGGATGGCATATGGATTGGGGATAATGTTTTTATTGGTCCTAATGTGAGTTTTACAAACGATAAATATCCACGTTCCAAACAATATCCAAATCAATTTTTACAAACTATTATAAAAAAAGGAGCTTCTATTGGTGCTGGAGCAATTATTTTGCCCGGGATTACAATTGGAGAAAATGCACTTATTGGAGCAGGTGCAATTATTACTAAAGATGTTGGAGATAATTGCAAAATAATAACTAAAATAAGCACAAAGATTTATGGGGGGGGGGGGGGGTAAAATCCCATAATTATATTATTATTGTGCTTTATAAGTGGCAATATGATATATTGGTATGTATTTGCAGTATTTATATGCAAGGTTCTATAAATGAGAATTTGTATAGCTGGAAAAAACAATATTGCAGTATGGGCAGTCCAATATTTATTACAAAGTGGTATCTGCAAAAATGATATACTTATTTTACCAAATACCAATGATTGTGGCATAGATACTTGGCAGTATTCTTTATTAAAATATGCACAAGATATGCATCTTACTTTAGTGTCGCTTAATGATATATATCAGATTCCAAATTTACTTTTTATATCATTAGAATTTGATAAGCTTATTAAGATAGAAAAATTTGCTAGCACACGGCTTTTTAATATTCATTTTTCTAATCTACCAAAATATAAGGGGGCATATACTGCTATTATGCCAATTTTACATGGTGAGAATATTGCTGGTGTAACACTCCATAAGATTGATAATGGTATAGATACAGGGTGTATTGTGAAACAGATTACTTTTCCAATTGCCCTTAATGATACTGCAAGGGATTTATATATGCATTATAATTATTATGCATTATTACTTTTTAAGCAAAATTTTGCCTCATTGCTTCATGATACCTATACGACGATACCTCAAGATTACAAAAATGGTAGCTATTTTTCTCGTAAAGAAATTGATTTTAGCAATATTACTATCAATCTTAAGAAAACAAGTTTTGAGATTCATAATCAATTACGTGCTTTTATTTTTAGAGAATACCAACTACCCAATCTCTATGGTATAAATATTATGCGTTCGACTTTAACTCAAGATTTTATAGGGAGTAATATAATGATTGAGCAAAACGATAGGTTTATATTATCTGGAATTGATGGATTTAGTATTATTGCCTATAAAGACATTTCTTAAATATTATTATGCTATGTATAAATAGAGTTTGGGGCTATTGTATTCTATAGGCTGCTATTTTTGCATATTATTTTACTTTTCACATTTTTGTCTTATATTTTATAGATAATTATCCTTAATATTTGAGTATAATACAAAATAAATTATATAGACTAAGGAAATCTACTATGCAGGAAAATGCAGTCTGTATGCATGCATCTTATATATCTCAAAATACACTACAAGTTACGCTTTTACATAATACGCCCTTAAGCGTATGTAGCCATGCAATACGCACATGTTGGGATAGCCATAAAAAAAGTGATAATGGCGGTGATATTGACAAAGACTTAATACATAGAATAGGGAATGTTAATAAGCATAAATCTACTTTAGA
>JARHZY010000122.1 GCA_029264655.1 Helicobacter sp.
TATTAATATTACATTGATTGAAAATAATAAAAAGAAACTTCCAAAATATATAGGATTCCCACTAAGTGCTTTTATTGTAGTTTTTATAGCTTCTTATTTTACATTTGGTTGGGGATGGTTTGTGCCATATAACTTACAACCAAGTTATCATGAATTTAAAAATATGTGTAAGCTTAATGAACTACCAAATAATGAAGAGAAATACAATAAGATTCTAAGTTATTTTGATTTGAGTTTGGATACACTAGATTGGGAAAAACTAAATGAGAAAATTTGGAAAATTCCAGAAGATAGAGTGGATTATAAAAAAGGAGTGTTTGAATATTCCGCTTTATCAAAAGATAAAGAAATAAATTCTCGTTTGGGAATAATAGCAGATTTTTTAAGCAATCAATCTCCAATAACTAGATATAATACTAATGTAATGGTAATTGATGCTAATTGGCAAACAAGACGCTATGTTTTAGAGCAAGGACCTATGGGTAGTTCTAGACTTGAATGGAGGGAGGAATATTTATCATGTGGTGATATAATCACAAAAAACATGACACCAAAAGGAGCAAATAATGAATAATAAACAACTTATTAAGAAATTAAAAGATAATGCTGAACTTGCTATGGCAGCTTATGGTTATTTTGATTTAGTAGGCAAGAAAGTTAAAAATGATGATAAAAATTATGGTGATAAAAGAAATAAACTCATAACTCTCCATGACATCTTAGACATGACTTATTATGACTATATCGCAGTAGAATTAAATCCACATAAACAAGATGATGAAATAAAAGTAGGCAAACTCAAAGGCGATATGACTCCTACTCAAGCAAAAAGATTCTTTGAGAGATATGATTTATTAATCCATCAACCAAATACAAAATCTTGCTTTAGTATTACTTTATTAAAGACTTAGATAAAATTGATAAGTAGATAGGTATAAGAAAAGTGCTAGATAAAGATTTTAAACCAAAAGAACAAGGTAATTTATTTTATATGATATATTTAAAGAGTGTGCTTATGGCAAAGATGCTTGGCGGTTTAACTTCAATTTAGAGAGAAATTTAATATCTATATAGACAAGCAAGTGTGCTAAATGAATATGTAAGAAAAGAAAGAAAGAGTTGGCATGAGAGTGAAGAAATAATTTACCAACAATGCAAAAGTAAAATAACTTTGCAAGGGCAAGCATGATTTATAAAACATAAGTAGGCGTGAGATAAGATTAAATGTCATTACATAATTGTATTTATTATACATTATACCTACTTTATACAGCATAATAACTTATAGATTAACAATGAGTAGTAATTGGAGTAAATGTAGTTTCTAGGTAGCTAAAGTTTTATGAAGCGTATAGAAAGAAATTGATAATAGAATCTATAACAAATGGTATGGATTCTATTTATATATAAAATTTGTAGTTAATTAAAAGAAGTTACAAAACAACAAAGCATAAACTATTCAAGAGATTCTCATTTATATAACCAAATAAAAACAATATTATTCAGCGGTGTTTATAATGCTAAGTCTTTTTATCTAAAACTACTTAACATGCAAAAATTATACTACTTTATATTAACGTTTTAAGCCATTTACGGTTTGGAGCATAGAATCTGCTGTTTGGATACTTTTTGAGTTTGCTTCATATGCTCTTTGTCCTGTGATTAAGTCAGTCATTTCAGATACCAAACGCACGTTACTTAACTCTAAAAACCCAGCTCTAATTTGTCCTAAGCCATCTTGTCCTGCTATACCTTCTATTGGCTCACCGCTTGCATTTGTATTCATATAGAGATTATCACCTAAACCATGCAAACCAGCGGGATTGACAAAATTTACAAGTTGAATTTGTCCTAATACTTCAGCTTGCCCATTATTGCCAAGCGTAACACTTACTGTGCCATCTGCACCAATATTAATGCTTTGTGCTTCTGGTGGAACGGTAATTTGCGGTTGCACTAAATAACCTTCTGATGTAACAATATTGCCCTGATCATCAAGTTTAAAGTTCCCACTACGCGTATAGGCGATATTTCCATCTGGTAATTGTATTGGAAAGAAACCTTTACCCATAATTGCTACATCAAGGGGATTTTCTGTTTCTTTAGGACTACCTTGCGAATAGATTCTATTAATCGCACCTGTACGCACACCTACACCTACTTCAACACCTGTTGGTGTCAATGTAGTTTCACTAGTTTGTGTGCCTGCAAATTGCAAAGCCTGATAAAACAAATCATTAAATTCAGCTCTTTGTCGTTTAAAGCCAACAGTATTCACATTGGCAATATTGTTTGAAGTTGTATCAATTTGTAATTGCTGCCCTAACATTCCTGTGGTTGCAGTATAGAGTGATCGCATCATGCTAACTATCCTTAGTTTGAATTTAATGCAGTTAAAGCAAAATATGTGCCAACTCTATTATATAGGATTCTATATCTCTAGTTTTCTATATAAGATTTATGCCAATAAAGTTGTATTTTAAACTTTTACAACGTATAAAAACTAAACCCCGCTAGTAAGATATAACACTAAATCTCCAACATTTGTGCATGATTCAATAAGTTTTTTGTAAATATTTAGGCTCTGCATGGGGGGGGGTGAAGCTTCAATATATCATTTGGAATCTTTTCTTCCTACACATCAGGAATATCATGTAGTTTTCAGGTGCTTTTATTGGTGCTTTTTTAAAACTAGTAGATTTCACTTTGTTGTCTTATGTGATACCCCATACCTATTTTAAGCTTGTTCTATGTGATTAAATTATAATTTGTAGTTTTTTATGTAGAATCCATTCCTTTATATCTTCACATAAATGAAACTTATCAATCCGAAACATGAGATAGCAACTTGATTGTAAAACATGTTCAATCTCTATAATAAAAGAGTGTATGGTTTCTGTATTCATTTGCAAAAGCATACCTCTTTCTTTTGTCGCTTTCCTTTATTGCCATAACGCATTTTATCTAGCACGCCTTGATATTGTGGGTCAAAAAACATAGATATATACTTTTGGATTCTAAATTTTGCATAAGCGTTAGCCCGTTAATAGCAAGTCTGTATTGATTGGGTATTTTATATTTTCAGCATACACAACTATACAAATATATTATATTTATCTAGGTTATCTGTATAATAGAGCAATTCAGAGTTGTTGCTTTTTATAATTACATATTTTTTTAATTCTATATTAACTATTTTTGACTATATACTTATCTTTTTAGTATAATGGATATGCACTAATATGAAACAATTGTAAGTAATCCCATTTCATAAATTACAAATAAATTAATGAAGCAAAGTATCTATGCCGATAAAAACCTTATAACAATATGATATTATACTATACATAATTTTTTATATTTATAGTAACACATTTTAAAGTATCAAATAAAAGATTGTTTTTAAACTTTTAGTTAAAAACTTAGTGAGTGTTTTATTTGGTTTTGCAATTTTATTAGTAGCTAAATCTTACATAATTTTAGAAATCATAAGCATTCACCAAATAAGTTTGAAATCTATATCCACGAATAAATAAAAATTCACAAAGCTATTAGTCTTAATTAAGAAGTATATAAGATATTTGTTAGCTTTATATATCTCTAAAAAATAAATATCTTTTGGCATTATAAGTATCATTTAAAAAACCAATATCATAATCATGTGTTTGCTTATATTTCAAGTTTTTAAATCTCTTATTGAAGTATAAACATGTTGCGATTTTTTATTGTATTTTATTAGCACAAAGTTAAGATAGGATACAATTTTATGTGAAAATATTGTAGCTATGATTCAAAGAGTGCATGCTTTCTTATTGTGAATTAAAATATTTCTAGCATTTTTAGTAAAAATAGTGTATAATTGCATTTTTGATAATATCACATGGGGTTTGCTTAACATAATGATTATTGGGTAATGGTGTGAAAAGAAGTTTATAATAAATATATAATTTTTATATTTCTAGAGTCTTCATTAGTGTTATTGTAAAATTGAAAAATCACTATAAACTTGTTAGCATATTGTATTTTTTTTGTTATAATGCCAATACTTTTCTAATCAAAAAGCTTAACTATTTTTGTTTCAAATATTTTACTTTAAAAAAGGGATTTATATGCTAGAATGGATGCAAAAGCACAAAAAATATCTTGTTCTTACCGTTTGGGTAAGTGCTTTGGCATTGATATTTGCAAGCATGGTAGAGTGGGGTGGTGGTGGTTTTTTTGCCATATCAAGTGATAGTGTTGCAAAAGTTGGTGATATGTATATTAGCCGTCAGGAATATCAGCGAAAATATAATGAAATTTATGATAATGTTAGTGAATATATGCGTCAGTCAGGCATACCTATGCCAGAAGATGGTAAGCCTATGCCAGAAATTGAGCAAGAAGCATTTAGGACTTTGGTGCAAGAAAAGTTATTAGAAATGCTTGCAAAAGATATTGGTGTTGAAACTACACCAAATGAGATTTTAGAGACATTGCTTAATACGCCTGAATTTCAAGATGCAACACACACTTTTAATAAAGAGCAATATGAAAATCTTTTGCAGGCAAATCGTTGGACTAAGGCAAGTTATGAAGCCTTTGTTGCAAAGATTTTGCTGCAAACAAAAATGCAAAACTTTCCGATTGCACCAGTTGCTACACTTGAGACAAATGCTTTTATAAGTGCAGGTAAAATTCAAGATAATGTGGCATTGCAATTGCTCCATAAAGATTCTGTATTACAAAATGCTACTCTACAAGCTACAGATGCTGAAGTGCAATCTTATTGGGAAAAAAATAAAGAAAAATATACGCAACCAGCCCATTATAAGATTGCCTATATTGCATTAGATATAAGTGCTATTAATATAGAAAAACAAATGCTTGAAAAATTTTATAAGGATAATGAGAAAAAATATAATGCTACTTCTTTTGAACAAGTATCAACTGAAGTGGAGCAAGATTATCGTAAGGCTATTTTAGGGCTTGCAAGTTCCTATATGAGCAATATGAGCAAAGTTGTTGCCACAAAAGAAAAAGATATGCAGCTTAAATCTAGCAATGTTATTATGACTATGGAATCACAAAGTCTTGCCTTATTGCAAGATCATTTTGATGCGGATTTAGATATACAGGATATTACATTGCAAAATATTCCTTTATATACTCTACAACTTAGTGATGATGGTAAAGAGCATGCAATGCTTGTTGCCGCTGTGGGTAGTGGTAATGGATTACTTGCACCTCTAGAATATAGTAAAGATCATTGGATTATTCCATATGTTTTAGAAAAAACGCAACAACAACCATTAAATTTTGCACAAGCAAAAACATCAGCATATCAAGATTTGATAACAGAAAAACGAAATGAGGAATTTAAAAAGATAGCTTATGGCAAACTTGCATATGTGAATACAGAATCTATACAAGATATTATACCTATCTATCTTTCTTTATGGCAAGAAAAAGATAGTATTTCTTATAAACAACTCATAGCATTAGGCTTGCATGATATGGATATAAGACAGGCTGTTGAACAAATTATGGAAAGTGACAAAAAAGATGGTATTGTATTTCTTGGCACAGATAAAGCACTATTATTTAGAATTGTGAAGCAAGAAATGCCAAGTTATGCGGATCTTATAAATATTACAAACGCTGAAGATGAAGCGCTACAAGAAATGAAAGTCCGTGATTTTAGAAATGCAATGTTTGACTATGCGACAAAACATTATAAGGTTATTGATTATAGGAGGCAGAATTGAATAAAATTATTCTAGGTGTTGATGTTGGTTCAACTAAAATCTGCTCTATTATTGCTGATGTCAGAGGTTCTGATGTGCAAATTATTGGCACTGGGACATGCAAGACACAGGGTGTAAAAAAAGGTGCGATTGTTAATATAGAGCAAGCAGGAAGTGCTATTAAAAAAAGTATTCATGAGGCAAAGCTCATGGCTGGCGTAGAAGTAACAAAAGCTATAGTATCACTTTCTGGAGCACATACAAAAAGTATTAATGTGAGTGGTAGTGCCAATGTTATGGATCGTGAAGTGAATATTGATACAATTGGTGCTGCATTAAGTTTTGCTGTGCATAATGCTGGAATCCCAAAGGACCATTCAATTGTGCATGTTTTGCCCCACCATTTTAGATTAAATGATAGAGAACAAGTAGAAGATCCAATTGGCATGACTGGTAGCCGTTTAGAAGTTGATACACATATTGTTACGGTGCAAACTGCAAGTTTAGAAAATTTAAAAAAAGCTATTAGGCTTGCTGGTGTAGAAATTGAAAATATTGTGCTTGCTTCATATGCCGCTTCAATTGCTGTATTGCATGAAGATGAGAAAGATTTAGGTATAGCGTGTATTGATATGGGGGCACAAACTTGTGAATTGATGATTTATGATGGTAATTCTATGTGCTATAATGATTTTTTAGGTGTAGGCTCTAATCATATTTCAAGCGATATGGCAAGATTTCTAAACACGCCGTTAAAAGTTGCCGAAGAAATTAAAATTAAATTTGGTAATTTATTGCCTACTGCAGAAGAACAAAATAGAGTGCTTGAAATTCCTCGTATAGGTAATAATGAAGAAACTATTGATGTGCCATTGCGTGATATTTATGGTGTAATGGGTGCTAGAGTAAAAGAAACATTGCGTATTTTATCAGATTCTATTGGCACAAGTGGATTGAAAAAACATATTACAGGTGTAGTGCTTACTGGTGGTATGGCTAATTTAAAAGGTATGCGTGAATTTGCTTCAGCAGCTTTTAGTCCGCTCTCTGTTCGTTTAGCACGTCCTCTTGAAATAGATGGTTTATTTGATAATCTTAAAGATTCAAGTAGTGCAGTTGTTGTTGGATTGATACTTTATGGGGCTGGAAGTTTTACAAATTATGAAAAAGATTCACAAAATAATATTAGGAGTAGGCATAATGCGTTAAATATGGTAGAATCTAATTACGGAAT
This sequence comes from Helicobacter sp., assembly GCA_029264655.1. Lineage (GTDB taxonomy): Bacteria > Campylobacterota > Campylobacteria > Campylobacterales > Helicobacteraceae > Helicobacter_A. The sequence goes on from JARHZY010000122.1 coordinate 6,961, forward strand.
GCAAACACAAACAATGCAACCAAATTCTGACTTTGATATAGATTTAGGTAATCTAGCACAACCTGATTCAGAGCCTTCAGATTATCAAGCAAAAAAAGTAGATAATTTAGGGGATAACAAGCAATCGTGGTTGGAGCGTGTCAAGGCTCGAATTAAAGATATATTTTAAATATTAATAAAGATAAAGGTGAAGTTATGAATAACAATGAAGTAGATTTACGAGAAATACCAAATGAAGAAATGGGACATGCTCCAGTTATTACGGTTGTAGGTGTAGGTGGTGGTGGCAATAATACTATTCGCCATTTAAAAAATAAGGGCACTTTCTCAAGCATTCGCCTTATGATTGCAAATACAGATTTGCAGCATATGCGTAATAGTCCTGTTTCAAACCATATTATTTTAGGTAAAAAGCTAACTAAAGGTTTAGGTGCGGGTATGAAGCCTGAAAAAGGAAAGCAAGCTGCTGAAGAAAGTTATGATGATATTAAAAATGCGCTTGATGGCTCTGATCTTATCATTATAGCTGCTGGACTTGGGGGTGGGACAGGCACTGGGGCTGCACCTGTTTTTGCAAAAGCTGCAAAAGAAACTGGTGCATTAACAATTGGTGTTGTTACAAAACCTTTTGCATATGAGGGAAGTAGGCGTGCAAAATTAGCCGAAGAAGGTTTAAAAGAATTACATGAAGTTTGTGATTCTATTGTTGTTATTCCAAACACAAAGCTTCTTAGTGTAATTGGTAAAAATACGGGCTACAAAGAAAGCATGGGGTATGTTGATGATGTGGTTGCACGAGCTGTAAATGGTATTTCAAGTGTTATTTTAAATCATGCTAACGATGGTATTAATGTGGATTTTCAAGATCTTTGCACGGTAATGAGTCATAGAGGATTAGCACTTATGGGGATTGGTGAGGGGCAAGGTGAAAATGCAGCAGATGATGCTATTACAAGTGCAATACATTCACCTCTTTTTGATAATATGTCAATTAATGGTTCTATGGGGGTTATTGTTAATTATGAGTTTCATCCCGATTTTCCTTTTGTCGCTATTTCAGAATCTATGGGCATTATTCAAGAAGCTGCAAGAGAAGATGCAGATATTATTTTTGGAACTATGCCTCGCGATGATTTTGAAATTGATAAAGTGCGTGTATCCATTATTGCGACTGGTTTTGATAAACACCAACAACAAGATAGCCCAATGAAATCACAAATGGCAGCCCAAAATATAGCTATGCAAGATTCGCAAAAAGATTCTACACAGCCACAAGCCCAAAAACAGCCTGATTTATTTACAACACCAGATGTATTCATACATACAACAGGAAGAATTAGTAGTAGTGATTATGATGCAGATGATTTAGATACACCTACTTATATTAGAGATCAAAAAGACTAATTTTTTAGGTAGAGTATATGATACGCTTTATAATATGTATTTAAAAAATGAAGGTAAGATAACTTGATACACCATCATGAAGTTGGTGCAGTTTTATTAGAAACTCGCAATTTACGCAAATCATTTACCAATAAATCACAGGGTGATATACCTGTATTAAAAGGTATTGATTTTTATCTTCGAGAAAGTGAAGTAGTTTCTATCATTGGTCCAAGTGGATGTGGTAAAAGCACATTTTTGCGATGTCTCAATGGACTTGAGAGTATTGATTCAGGACAAATTATTTTTGATGGAAAAGAGATTCAAGAGCGTGCAAATTGGCGTATTTTACGCCAACAAATTGGCATGGTATTTCAAAGCTATGAGCTTTTTCCTCATTTAAGTGTGCTTGATAATATATTATTAGCCCCATGCAAAATTCTTAAGAAATCCAAAGCAAGTGCAACAGAAGAGGCAATGCAATGGCTAAAAAAAGTGGGATTAGAAGAGAAAGTATATCACTATCCAAGAGATCTAAGTGGGGGACAGAAGCAGAGAGTAGCTATTGTGCGTAGTCTTTGTATGAATCCAAAAGTTATGCTTTTTGATGAAGTAACTGCAAGCTTAGATCCAGAAATGATAAAAGAAGTGCTTGAGGTTATCAAATCTTTAGCATTTGATGGAATGAGTATGGTGATTGTAACACATCAAATGCGTTTTGCTCAAGCCATTAGCCATAGAGTTATGTTTTTTGATAATGGAATGGTTGCCGAAGAAAACGAAGCACAAACTTTTTTTAATACACCAAAAACTAAACGTGCACAACAATTTTTAAATATTTTTGATTTTGAGTAAAAGATACAGAGTAATAGTGTATTATCGTGAAATAAATATGGCAAAAATCCCATATTAGTAATTTTATGTGCATAAAAGAAAATTATATATGTTCTAAAATAGCTATATATTGATTTTATAATATTTTGCAAGTTTTTGAATATTATATGTTTTTTAAAGTTTTGCAAAATAATATCGTTATTTTTTTAGCAAGAGATAAATTATGTTGGCTATTAGACAAAAAATGTAAAGTAATATAGATTATTTAGTTATATTGATGAAATGATGGAGTTGTTTAGGGTGAGATTAATTCACAACAAAACACTTTGCTATGTTATAAAGCCCACATTTTTTAAGCAAGGAGCAATTCATTTTAAATAATAAAATTATGGCATTATGTAATATTGTTGCCTATGTAGAGATAGATTTATAGCATAAAAGTTTTATTCATATTGCATATTACTTTGTATGCTAAAAGATTCTAAAAGTGCTAGCACTTTTTTGCTTTGCAAGTGTGTTTTTGCTTGATGAAAACCTTCTTCAATACTTGTTGCATATCCATAGAGATAAAGGCTTGCACCTGCATTCAACGCAACTAAATCTGCTTTTTTACTTGCATGACCATGAAAAATATCAAGTGTAATTTGTGCATTCGTTGCTACATCACCACCACGCAATTCTGCGTGATTTGCAAATTCAATACCTAGTTTTTGAGGAGAAAATATATAGGTATGAATCTCCCCATTTTTTAGTTCGCTAATTTGAGTGGCAGCACAAAGGCTTATTTCATCAATACCATCTAATCCATGCACAACCATTGCACGTTCTACACCTAATATTTTTAACGTATGTGCGATAAGTTCTGTATAGTCTTTTTGAAAAACGCCAATGAGTTGGTGCGTGGGACGCAATGGATTGCTTAATGGTCCAAGTAAGTTAAAAAAGCTTTTGAAACCTAGCTCTTTACGCACATGTTGGACATGTTTTAAAGCGTTATGAATATTTGGTGCAAACAGAAAAGTAATACCTAATTTTTCATAGCATGCTTTACACGCTTGCATATCCATATGAATATTAATACCTAGATTTGTGAGTAAATCTGCACTCCCACTTTTACTTGTAATGCCTCTGTTACCATGTTTTGCAACTTTTAGTCCCATACTCGCAAGTAAGAGTGCAGTTGTTGTTGATACATTAAAAGTCTTTCTTGCACTCCCACCTGTGCCAACAATATCAATACGTTTAGAATCATGTATTTCAAAATGCTTTGCTTTTGAAATCAGTAGGCTTGCAAATGCGGCAAGCTCCTCTGCATTCGGTTTTTTAAGATAAAAACTTGTAATAAGGCTACCAAGTTGGGCTGGTGTTAAGTCATTTTCTGCAATACATTCCATCAAATCATAACTTTCTACGAAATTAAGATGTTCTAAGTTTGCAAGTTTTTGTAAATAAAGTTTAATCGGTATAGTTTTGCGTTTATAGTGAATAAAGTTAAGAATCATTTTTTCACCATATTGAGTGCCTATAGATTCTGGATGGAATTGTAAGCCAAAAAGCGGATATTGCTTGTGGGCTACTGCCATAACTTCGCCATCATCACTTACAGCATTAATATGAAAACAATCTGGAATATGTTCGCGTTTAGCAACCAATGAATGATAACGTGTAATAGCAATATGTTGCGGAATATTAGTAAAGATTCCATCTTCACTATGTGTGAGTGGGGAAACTTTGCCATGCACAATAGATTTTGCATTCACGATTGGCACATCAAAGGCATATAAAATCACCTCATGTCCAAGACATATTCCCAAAATAGGATATTCATCTTTAAGTTGTGTAACAATATCAAGACAGATTTTAGAATCTTTGGGACTATTTGGTCCCGGACCAAGTATAATGTGTGTTGGTTTTAGCATTTGTATAGTTTCAATATCGATTGCATCATTGCGTTTTACAATGACTTCAAAACCAAGCTTTGCAACAAGCTGATAAATATTATAAGTAAAAGAATCATAATTATCAATTAAAAGTATCATTATAAGCTCCATATAAAGTATATAAAATTGTAACGCAATTTTAAACAATCGCATTAGTAAATTTTTATATGTATGTCTATACTTGTTTTAGTTGTTGTAATTTTTGCTCAAGAGCTTCAAACTCATGCTTTAAGGATTCTATATCCTGCATTCTTTTCCTACCTTCATGAATATAGCGGGGTGGTATTGTGCTAGCAAGCAATTCATTTGTATAAACCATACCTTCCCCACTCTTTTCATAGATTGCCTTTAAATGTGCAAAACCTTCATGTGAAAAAAAGTAGCAATAAAGTCCAATTGCCTTTTTTTTGTCAGCTAGTCTTAGAATCAAAATACCAGCATTTGCTACAGCAATATGGTTTTGCATAGCAGTGCCAAGTATTGTTACTTTTGGAACAATACTACGCAATGAAAGTAGAATATCATAAGGTTGCAAACGATATTTGTGTATTTTTTGTATATTGCCACTTGTTTTTTTGTGCGTAAAATGCGTGCTAAAGCCACAAGGTGAAAAATCAGCAATACCTACATCATAATATGTAATAACTGCATCATTGTTACCACCATATACTCTTTGCCCGCGAAATATTGTTATATCCATATCAGCCAAACGTAATTCGTGTGTGCTTGTTGTGGTGTGTGCTAAATAGTAACTTGCTCGTAAATCATGTGTTTTTACAGCGTCTATACTTGTGATTTTAGAAAATCTACTTGCTTTTTTTTCTTTAAAAAGCATTGCAATTTCACCAATATTACGTAATTGATTATATTTGCCATCTTTTATATAAAAATGTGGATTATTAGCATTAATATGCAATATCTCTGTATTATTGTGTGATAAAACTAATATAGAAAAATCACAAGCTTGGTGTGGAAAAATATTATTTGGTAACTCTATGACAGCTTCTATCATACGCTCTTGCACAAGCTTATCACGCAACTTTTCTTCTAAAAAACTTTTTTGTAATGTTTGGTTACGCACAATAAAAACACCTCTTTGCTTTAAATGTGCAAGTGCATGTGTTAAAAATACAAGTTCAGGATAATTTTTTGCTAATATACCAATTTTACTAAAACGTTCATCATTTTTGAGTTGCTCAACACCCATATGGGCATAAAGCGGAGGGTTACAAATTACTTTATTAAATTGTCTTAAAATATTTCCTGCTTTAAATATAGGTTGCTTTAAAATATCATTCACATAAAGCGTGTGTGTATTTATTTGCGTAAAACGTGCAATAAGTTTTGCGATATTTGAGAGTCTCTCATCAAGCTCTTCCCCATACAGATGAATATGTGGATTAAGGTTTGCTAATGATAAAAAGATACTGCCAATACCATAGCATGGATTATATACCTCATCATCATCTTGTGGGTCTAGCAATAAGGCGAGTAAGTCATTTACCTCTTTTGGTGTTGAATAATAGTAAAGTTTATTGGTAGTGCGTTTTTGTGAAATAATATGTAAGAATTGTTCAATATCGTATAATTCAGTGCTGCTTGTCTGCACAGCTTTTAGAATCTTTGCAACATTAACATTATTGCTTATTGGCACATAAAGTTGTGTGCCAATAATTTCTTGTAAGATACTATGAAAATCTTCTTTAATTGTTTTTCTTTTGCTTGATTTTGCAATCATATCTGTTAAAACACTTGCATTTTCTTTTTTGAATATAAAAAGTTCAAGCATAATACTTACAACATCTAATATATCAGAATGATAACGTTTTAGATAGTCAAAGCAATTTAGTATTTTTTTCACAACACACCTTTAATTTCATACTACAATATAAGCCACTTTTTTTGTATCAAAATAATATGTATTTATAATAGAGTTTGCAACAAAATATGTAGCAATATAAATTTTTAGGGCTTATATTATAGCCTATTTTATGCATAAAAGCAAAAGAAGTTTAATATTTCAATAAAGCTTTATATAGAGCTGCTTCTTTTTGCTTTTCTTTATAGTTCTCAACAATTATGCGTTATAATTTTATTTATTTTGTGCAAGGAAAGCTATGGAGACAATTCAAATTGACAATGGGCAGATAGAAACTTATATACTTGATAAATATGCAACATTGGCTGATAGATCTGTAATGCAGCGAGTTGGTGGTAGCGTGTTGCTATGTAGTATTTGTATAGATTATGAGAATCCAAGCAATGAAGATTTCCTTCCGCTAAGTGTGCAATATATTGAAAAAATGTATGCAATTGGTAAAATCCCGCAGGGCTTTATTAAAAAGGAAGGGAAGCCAAGTGATAATGAAATTCTTATCTCACGCCTTATTGATAGAAGTTTGCGTCCGCTTTTCCCAAAAGGTTATCCCTATCCTGTGCAAATAACAATACTTGTTATGAGTTATGATGGTAAAACGGATATATGTAAAAATGCTATGAATCTCGCAAGTATTTGTTTATATCTCTCAAGCATTCCAATTATACCTACACAGATATTAAATGGTGTGAGAATAGTGCAACATGATGGGGTTTTAAGTATCTGTGAAACTTTAGATAATCTTGCAAACTCTAGTCTTGACTTGTTTGTAAGTGGTGTTGGAGATGCAATTACTATGATAGAAATGCAAGCACAAAAAACAACACGGCAAATAGATTCTATACTGCATGAAGAATCAAATGAAATACCCCAAGAAAAGCTTCTTGATGCAATAAGGCTTGCACGCATACATATAGCAAACACTTCAGAATGTTATACGAAGTATTTTCAAGCTTTTACATTACCAAAACATAATTATAAATGCGATACAGGATTACACCCACTTTTAAAAAATACATTACAAACTCAATATGGAGATTCTATAAAACAATGCCTTATAAGCATGTCAAAAACGGAGCGGCAAACACAAATCAATATGCTTATTGCACAAATAGCAGATGAGCAAAATCTTGAATATGGACTTGCTGGACGTCATGTGCATGCAATTAAAAAAGATATTATGCGTGCTATGATTTTGAAAGAAGGAAAACGAGCTGATGGACGCACACCAACACAAATTCGTGCCATTGACATAGAATCTAATTTATTACCGCATACGCATGGTAGTGCATGTTTTACGCGTGGGCAAACACAAGCCCTTGTTACATGCACATTAGGAAGTCAAAATGATGCACAATTACAAGAAAGTATTCTCACGCAACGCAAACATAAGATTTTTTTTCATTATAATTTTCCACCTTTTAGTGTTGGTGAGGCATATCCTATTGGTGCAAGCTCAAGGAGAGAGTTAGGGCATGGCAATCTTGCGTTAAAAGCCATAGAATCTAATGTTGCTGATACACCTTATACGATTCGGCTTGTATCAGAAATTTTACAATCCAATGGTTCAAGCTCTATGGCAAGTGTTTGCGGGGCGACACTTGCCATGCTTGGTGCTGGAATCACGATGCATAATATGGTAGCAGGCATTGCAATGGGGCTTATCTATGAGCATGCAGATCATTTTGTAGTATTAAGCGATATTATGGGATTAGAAGATTTTGATGGTGATATGGATTTTAAGATTGCAGGAAATGAAAAAGGTTTTAGTGCATTGCAACTTGATATTAAAATTAATGGAATTTCTGAGCAAGTTTTACAAAGAAGTTTGCAACAAGCAAGTGAGGGTATTTGTCATATTTTATCACTCATGCGTGCAGTTACAATTACTCCAAATTATGCACTTTTGCCACAAAAAGAGAGCTTTGCTGTGCCACATGGACGCATTGCAGAGATTATTGGGCAGGGAGGGCGAGTTATACGCGATATTATCGCACGTTTTCAGGTGCATATTGAACTTGATAAGGAAGAGAGCATTGTAAGCATTACTGCTAATAATAAGGATTCATTGCAAAATGCAAAAGCATATATTCTTGAGCTTTTGCGTAAAAAAGAACGTAAGGAATTACCTTATAAAAGTGGGGAAGTTTATGAGGGTGTTGTGCGTAAGCAAATTGATGTTGGTTTCTTAGTAGATTTACCGCAAGGTGGCAATGGTTTGTTGCGTGCTATACATGTAACGCATGGCTTAACCATAGGGCAATGCATTTATGTCAAAGCGATTACATGTAGTCATGGTAGGGTTGAATTAGAATTAGCAAATATACCACAACAACAAGAAATATAAACCAATACACTCTTTTTATCAATATGCATAAAACAATAATAAAATACATTATGCAGTCAATTAGATTCTAAAAAGTAGCACTGCTTTATATATTTTTACTAAAATAACTTAAGCAGGTAGATTCTCAAGTATTTTATCAACAAGTTGATATACAAAATTTGCACTAATTTTTGCACTAGATTCTAAAAATGCATCAAAACTCTCACTTGCATCTCCATCTGCACTATCACTAATAGAACGAAAAATACAAAATGGAATCTTAAAATTATCACACACACATGCGACACTCGCCCCTTCCATCTCAACTGCTATAGCATTAAATTCTTTAACAATAGAATCTTTTATTGCTTGGTTTGCAATAAATTGATCGCCGCTTGCGACTATGCCTTCTTGAATAGATAAATTCATGTTTATTGCAATTTCCTTTGCCATACTGCATAATTGTTTATCGCTTTCATAAAAAAGTTTTCCTTCAGGTATGAAACCTCTTGCATGTCCAAATGCCGTAATATCAACATCATGTTGGCAAAGTGCATTTGCAAGCAATAAATCACCAACTTTTAATCCCTTTACTAAACCACCAGCGACACCACTAAAAATTATTTTTTCGCAATGAAATTGCAATATCATAGTAGTTGCACTGATGGCTGCATGCACCTTACCTATTTTGCTATATGCAACAATAATAGATGCTTGTTTATATGTAATCTTATAATATACATTGCCTGCAATCTCTATGCTTTCATATTCTTTATAAAGTGCTAAAAGAGGCATAATCTCTTCACGCATAGCCCCTATAATACCAATTGTCATCATATTCCTTTTTGATAAAATTAAAGATTTCATTATAGCATATAAGCAATAATACATAAAACATTGAAGCGTATATATTACTCACAACTATATAAAATGCAACATAAAACAATTGTAGCATATTGCTATGTGGTTTGTTAATATAGGTATTTGTTGAGAATATATTTCAGACAACAACTAAAAATTATTGCAATAGTTTTTTTGCCATATCTGATATTCTTTTACCTGTAGCAATTGCATTAAGGCTTTTTGCTGCAGCCATTACTTTACCTAAATCTTTAGAATCTTTAGCCCCAACATTTGTTATAATTTCCTGTATAGCTTGTTCTAATGCATTATCATCAAGTTGTTTAGGTAAATATTGCATAATAAGTTCTATTTCATAAGATTCCTTATTGGCTAAATCTTGTCTCCCAGCCTTTATATAACTTTCTTTTGCATCTTCACGTTGTTTGAGTGCAGTTTTTAAGATGGCAAGACAATCATCATCACTTAAAATAATCCTTTTGTCAATTTCTACCTGCTTTAATGCTGCATGCAATGTTCTTAAAATATCTCTTTTGGTTGTATCACCACTTTTCATTGCTTCTTTAATATCTGCCATCATCGTATCTTTTATACTCATGTGAATCCTTTTTGGGAATATAATTTGCTTTGAATTATACAATATTTTACTAAAGGATGAGTATGAAAAGATTAAGTTTAGTCTTATTATTGCCAACATTGCTTTGTGCATATGAGCCAGAAATTGATATGAATGCCCCAGACTATGTAAATGATATGCCATCAAAAGATTTTGTCCCAGAATTTTCAAGACCGGGTTCTTTGTTTGGACAAGGGGAGCGACCATTATTTGCAGATAGAAGGGCTATGCGTGTTGATGATCTTATTACAATTAAGATTAAAGAAAATATTACAAATGATTTTAAGATTGATAAGAAGTATAGTGGGAGTAGTGGAGGAAATATTACACCACCCCAAATAGCATATAATGGGCAAGATGCACAGCAACAAGCAAATACGGCATATCTTAATGACCAAGTCAATTATTCATTAACAAAGCCAAATAATGCTACAAATTTTCAAGGTGGTGGAACATATTCACAATCACAAAATCTTGCATTAACTATCACTGCTAGAATCTTAAAGGTTATGGAAAATGGCAATTATTTTATTTATGGTAAGCAAGAAATGCTAGTGAATGGTGAAAAACAAATAGTCCAGATTAGCGGTGTTATTCGTCCGTATGATATCCAACAAAACAACACTATTGAAAGCCAATATATTGCTGATAGTAAAATTTCTATTGTAAGTGTTGGTAAAATTTCTGAAACACTAACTAAAAAGCCAACTACAGATGCAGTGGAAGCAAATTGGCCATATTAAACCATAAACAAATCTCTTTTATATAATGCTTTCATTTTTATGAAAGTAAATCTATAAATGAATAATGTTATGATAAGTCCCATAAATAGGATCTAAAAAATGCACCAGACATTTATGATAACACTATTTCCTTAACTTTTTGGTAAGTTTTTTTGATAAATTTACTAAAAATTAATATCCCTATTACACTCTATATAACGCACTTTTAATAAAAAAGATAACTTACTAATTTTTTAATAATATTTGTTAAAATAAACGCATGATTTATAAGAATAATAACTATGAAGTAATAACTCTAACAGCAATGCACTAAATTACTAATATTATAATTTTGTAGTTTGTTCTTGCAGTATTTCAAGTGTAAGCCTTGCGGCTTCTTGCTGGGCTGTTTTTTTGCTTGAACCGCTTGCACTCGCATATATTGTGTCTTGAATCTTTACTTGCATAGTAAAGGTTTTATTATGGTCTGGTCCTTCTTGTGCAAGCATTTCATAGGTAGGAATACAGCCAAACACTTCTTGTGTATATTCTTGCAATGTTGATTTATAATCCTTTGGTAACAATTCTTCGTGTATATGAAACTCGCGTTGCATAATAGGATAAAATACGCGTTTTACTTCATCTAACCCTGATTCAAGATAGATAACAGCCATAATGGCTTCAAACGCATTACTTAAAAGACTTGCTTTAAAACGTCCGCCATTATTAACTTCTGATACTGATAGATTTAAGTAATCACCCAAATTAATGGATTGGGCAAGCTTACAAAACGAATTTTCATTAACCAAAGATGCACGCATTTTTGATAATGAGCCTTCATTTTTTTGTCTAAATTCAGCAAATAAAAATTCTGCCACAATTAAATCTAATACCGCATCACCTAAAAACTCCAAACGCTCGTTGTTGTAAGGTTGCTTAAATGATTTATGTGTTAGTGCTTCAGCGAGTTGCTGTTTATCCTTAAAAATGTAATTCAACTTATGCTCAAGTATATGAATATGTGGTGATAATGTTACTTCCAAAAGAACCCTTTACATGAAACATAGCTGCAATTCTAGCAAAAAAATCTCTAAAATTGCTGTTTTTCATAAATTTTCTTATAAATGAATGCTACATAACATAATAAATTATAACATAATGCTATTGTATAAAATATAAGTATTTAATTTTTAGATAATAAAAAGCACAAATATAAGTATTTTTTTACAAAAAAGCATGAAATAAGAAAATTTATTGTATAATACGCACTTTGTTAAGAATCATATACTTAAAGGTTGTTATTATGCTTCGTTCATTAAGTGGAAAACTCACAATTGCGGCAGTAGCGATATTCTCTGTTATCATTATTATCATCAGTGCTTTTAATTTTAATAAGACAAAAAATGAAATAACAGAAGTTTATCATGGTATTCAAAAGCAGACATTGGAGTCAGCTTATCGCAGTATTTTTATAACTATGGGTGAAGAAGCTCAAGAGCATTTGCGTGTATTAGCAAGAGATATTGTTAATACTGATATCAATAATGTTGTTAGACAACGTGTTATTCTTAATTCAGCCTCTTCTTTAGTTAAATATCCACTTTTATTTGTGGTGTATGAAGATACTGGTAAGGCTATTTTACAAGATTACCAACCAAATGGTGTAACAACTTTTTCACCTGATTGGGATAATGTAGATGGTTTAGACTTACGCACACGTGCTTGGTATCAAGAGACAAAAGCTAAGCAAGCGGGGATAGTTACACCTGTTTATGTAAGTGCGGTTGGCAAATATAAGGGAGAATCTTTTACTACAGCAACTGCACCGCTTATTAAAAATGGGAAATTTATAGGTGTTGTTGGCTTTGATATCCGAATAAGCACCTTTCAAGATAGATTTAATTCTTTTAAAAATGCTGAATTGGCATCTATGAATGTATTTTTAACAGATTCAACGGGTTCAATCATTTCTCATGAGGATATGGAATTTGTTAGAAATGGTTTTGCAAAAAGTGCAGAAGATGCACTGAAGATGGAGCTTGCTAAAAGCAAAGAGGGTTCTATAGACTATAGCCTAACATTACCAAATGGTAATGTTGGGCATAGATTTGGGTATTATAAGCAGTTCCCATTTGGATGGACAATAGTTTCCATTGCCAATAAGGTTGATTATACGCGTGCAATTAATGCAAATCTTATGCAAACGATTATCTTAGCAATAGTAATGATTGTATTGGGGGCAATAGCGATATTTTTTATTATCCGCTTTTTTATAAATCCAGTCAATATTATTAAAGAATCTCTTGTTGCATTCTTCAAATATCTTAATCATGAAACCAACACTGCCCCTGCTATGTTGCACATTAAAACAAAAGATGAGATAGGCGTGATGGCACAAGCAATTAATGAAAATATAGAAAAAACTAAAATTGGTTTAGAACAAGATTCTAAAGCGGTAGCACAATCAGTGCAAACTGCAAAGACAATAGAATCTGGTGATTTTACTGCAAGGATTACAGAAACACCACATAACCCACAATTAAATGAATTAAAAGAAGTATTAAATCATATGTTAAGTGATTTAGAAAGAAAGATTGGAAGTGATACAAATGAAATAGCAAGAGTATTTAATAGTTATACGAAGTTAGACTTTACAACAGAAGTAAGCAATGCAAAAGGTAGGGTAGAGGTTGTAACAAACACATTAGGTGAAGTGATAAGGAAAATGTTGCAAACAAGCCAAAGTTTTGCACAAGAATTAGAATCTAAATCAAAAGATTTAGAAAATTCTGTGCAGATTCTAACTCAAAGCTCAAATACCCAAGCAAGCTCACTGCAGCAAACTGCTGCTTCTATTGAAGAGATTACTGCATCAATGCAAAATGTAAGCAGTAGGACAAGTGAAGTAATAAATCAAAGTGAAGATATAAAAAATGTAATAGGCATTATTAGAGATATAGCAGACCAAACAAATCTATTAGCACTTAATGCAGCAATAGAAGCAGCAAGGGCAGGAGAGCATGGTAGAGGCTTTGCAGTTGTTGCAGATGAAGTAAGAAAGCTCGCAGAACGCACACAAAAGAGTTTAGGAGAGATAGAGGCAAATACCAATCTCTTAGTGCAAAGTATCAATGATATGGCAGATTCTATAAAAGAGCAGGCACAAGGCATTAGCCAAATTAATGAAACCGTAACGCAACTAGAAGGTATTACGCAACAAAATGTGGAAATAGCAAGCCATTCCCAAGAGATTAGCAATGCAGTAGATGCTGTAGCAACGCAGATTTTAGAAGATGTTAATAAGAAAAAGTTTTAAATGCGTTTGTGTTGGCTTGTTTTTGGGATAATAATAACTTCAAATTTTATAGCATAAATATTGTTATAAAATTAATCTTATTTTATGTAGAATTGTATATGCAATACAAATATTATATGCTTTTATTGTTATAATAGAATCTAAGATTAAACATACATAAGCATATTGTGATGTTGTGTAAAACAATATTTACTATTTTATAACTCCAAATATTATTGTATTGTAATGTCATATTTATATT
>JARHZY010000019.1 GCA_029264655.1 Helicobacter sp.
ATGGGGTTTTTTGCCTTTTTGATATAAATAATATTGAGAAATCCAACGAAGTTTTGTAATATCTATATTTGCATTTGGAAATACAAGTTTTGTGTAATGTATCTTATAACGAGAAACATACTTATATTCTATATTATTTGCCTTAAGATACTCTCCTAATATGTAAGCATAATAATTCGCATCATCTGCTAAATCATAAAAGTTATCTTCCCCTTTCTCTTTTTTAAATCTCTCTATCTCTTCGTTTGTAGCACCTACTTCAATTACGCATTTATCACAATTCACTACAAAATCTTTTGCCTCCAAACTAGAGCACAATACCATAATCATAAAAACATTTTTCATATATTTATACATATTTTTCCTTATGAGTTTTATTTGTGTATCGCAATATGATGGCACTAAGCTAGTATAGCAAAAATAATACAATATCTAAGACATTATTTTCTTCTTTGGGATTGAGTAATTTTAATATGGTAGTAAGGTGCTTGTATTTTATATTTAACAAAAGTATCCAATAAACATGCTCTATCAATATTGTTTATGTATTCTCCACACATTTACATCTTTCATATTGTCTTTAATCAAGAAAAATTTATTGACTAATCATATATCTTTTATATTTTATCGGCACTTGATAATGCAAGACTTTGTGCATGGGCAATAAGTGGATCTATGACTTTATCTAAATCACCACTTAACATAATTTCTTCAAGGCTATATAGAGTAAGATTTATCCTGTGATCACTCATGCGGTTTTGTGGATAGTTATAGGTGCGTATGCGTTCGCTTCTATCACCACTACCAACTTGATTTTTACGGGATTCTCTATTTTGTGCATTCTGTGCTTCAAGTTCAGCCTCATAAAGTCTAGCTTGCAAAATTTTTAATGCCTTATCCTTATTTTTATGTTGGGATTTTTCATCTTGCATAGAAACACTAATGCCTGTTGGAATATGTGTAATACGCACAGCAGAATCTGTTGTATTTACACTTTGCCCACCATGCCCACCACTACGAAATACATCAATCTTAAGATCGTTTGGGTTAATATTTATTTCTAAAGAATCAACTTCAGGCATAATTGCTACCGTAATTGCTGAAGTATGAATACGTCCTTGCGATTCAGTCTTTGGCACGCGTTGCACGCGATGTGTGCCACCTTCATATTTTAACCGAGAATATGCACCATCTCCTTTTACCAAAGCGATAACTTCTTTATAACCGCCAACTGAATTTTCGCTACTACTAATAATCTCTACTTTCCAATTTTTAGAATCCGCATAACGGCAATATGCACTAAATAAATCGCCCACAAAAATACCAGCTTCATCGCCACCTGTGCCCGCACGAATTTCTAAATAGATATTTTTTTTGTCATTAGGATCTTTTGGGATAAGTAATATTTTAATTTCATTTTCAAGACATTTTTGCACGATTTCAAGCTCTTTGAGCTCTTCTTTGGCAAGCTCGCCAAGCTCCTTATCATCAAGTAATGCTTTGCTGTGAGTAATACCATCGAGTGTTTTAAGATATTCGCGTGCTTTTTGAGCTATTTCATCACTTTCGCTTTTTTCCCTGCTTAATGCTGTAAGTTTTGCAATATCATTAATAACATCATCTGTGCCTAACATAGCCTCTAGTGCATCATTACGTTCAATAATGGGTTTTAATCGATCAACTAACATAGCTACCTTTACTTTATAGATTTATATTTTTACCAATAAAAGTAAGATTCTACAATAAAAATGTGGTTTTAGTTAAAACAATGGTTGTTGTCATTATGTATTCTTACCAAAGATTATAAATATATTATTAAAGTTTTAGCTTTGAATTTATATTGATTTTTGATATATCACATAGATTGTTAAAATGGTTTTATTTATAATATACTATTTGCTCTATATTTATCTAGTAATATTAAAGATGAGAATAAGCTATAGAGTAGTATAGTTTCTTTGTTGCAAATATGAATTATTGTAAAATAAGCTTTTGACAAAAAAATATTTATAAATTTAAATATAACTTAAATTAAGCTATATTTAAGTAAATATTTATTACAATTCGCAATCAAAATTATGTTTATGGTAAAGGGAAGTTATGGAATTAACTAAAACACCACGGCAGAATGAAATCCAAAGAGATTGGATTGTCCTTGATGCAAAAGGGAAGGTATTTGGTAGATTGATTGCTGAAGCTGCAACATTATTAAGAGGCAAACATAAAGCAAGCTATACACCACATTTAGATTGTGGGGATTTTGTTGTTATCATTAATGCAAAAGAGGTGCAATTTAATGGGACAAATAAGCTTGATGATAAAAAATATTTTACACATTCAGGTTATTTTGGTAGCACAAAATCAAAAACACTAGCAGAAATGCTTGAGAAACAACCAGAAAAGCTTTACAGACTTGCGGTAAGAGGCATGTTGCCAAAAACAAAGCTTGGACGTGCTATGATTAAAAAACTAAAAGTATATGCAAGTGCCACACATCCACATACAGCCCAAGTAGCTGATTCTAAAAAAGCATAGTAAAGGAATATAATGAGTAAGGTTTATGCAACAGGAAAAAGAAAAACAGCAATTGCAAAAGTATGGTTGAGTAGCGGAACAGGTAAGCTTACAATCAATGATATGGGTTTAGATGAATGGCTTGGTGGGCATGATTCTATTAAAATGAAAGTTATGCAACCTCTTGTGCTGACAAAGCAAGATAAATCAGTAGATATTCGTGCTATTACGCTTGGTGGTGGTTATTCTGCACAAGCAGAAGCATTACGCAGTGGTATTGCAAAAGCATTAAACAATTTTGATAGAGATGCATTTCGCAAAGAACTTAAAGGTGCTGGTTTATTAACACGCGATGCAAGAGTAGTAGAAAGAAAAAAATACGGCAAACGCAAAGCAAGAAGAAGCCCACAATTCTCAAAAAGATAGGAATATTATGGGAATATCGCAATGCTATATGGCATTGCATTTATTTGGCAATTATTTTTACATTGCCAAATATTTAAAAAGCTTCACTAATTAAGCTCTTTTTTATACTTTTTTGCTTATAATTATAAACTTTATGTGCTCGTAGCTCAGCTGAATAGAGCAACAGGTTGCGGTCCTGTAGGTCGGGGGTTTGAATCCCTCCGAGCACGCCATCTTTACAAATTATCCAACATTTACTTTTATAATCATATTTTCAAATTACATACTGACTAACACAATTTATTATACTTTTAAGCATTTATATAGTATTATATCTATAAATATAGCATTATTGTAATTTGATTTTAAACTATTATCTTTTACAGGAATAATATGCAAATCATATAGTATAACTTGATATTATGTATAGTATTATTTAATCTTTATTACAATGAATTATTATGATTTTATAGTATCTTGGTAAAATGAATTATATAAAAAATAATTTTTATGCAATGGATATAAAAACGCTAAATAAAGTAATTATCATTTATGCTTATGCCATAATAATTTTTACCTATCTTTGAATATTAGCGTTATGAGTAGTAAAAATATTTGCAATTAAATTTATATAAAAATTTGCTTGTTTTATATTTTAATAATGATGAAAACATTTATATGCTTAATATATAGCAAATAATAATCAAAGAGTTAGTTAAGCAATACTACATATTTTATAATAAAAATATATGATTTAATTCGTTATTGTTGGAGATTTTTCTATAAAAAGGTTTTTTAAGTATGGTATCTGGGTTCCACCTTGCAATACTCTATGTAGCTTTTGGATTATTTGCTAAACTTTGTTGCAAAAACAGATTTTTACTTGGTAGTTGGCAAGAAAAATAGCACAATAGAATGCTTGTTAATCTTGCTAAAATATTATGTTGTCCTTATCTAAATAATATAGGAATCTAACCTTGGAATCCATGCAGGCTTTTTGCTATATAATGGCAACAAGAAATTAGTTTTTAGCCAAAAAATGTTTATTGGTTATAACTTTTATGTGCATGATAAAGGATGTATTATTGGTGAAAGATATTGACAATATTATACAAATGAGGATTTTTAAATCATTTGGTAAAGACTTTAAATTTCTTAATATGAGTATTATATTTTTAAAAATTGTAATTATATGAAACATATCACTATTAATATAGTATAAAATGCGATATAGCAAGCAAAATTTTCAATGTATAAGATATGATTCTGTGTAGTTTAAAAATTGTTTTTAAAGGAATCAAATGAAAATTGCAGATATTTATAAACTATTAGATACAATTAGCCCCTTTGCATTACAGGCACAATGGGATAATAGCGGGCTGAATGTGGGTAACTTGCAAGCAACTTGCAAGCAAATTTATGTTGCTTTAGAGCTTGATATGCAAGTGATCACCACATTACCACAAGAGAGCCTACTTATTGTGCATCATCCCTTATTATTTCAGGCGTTACGCACCATACAAACTGATAGTTATCCTTCAAACCTTATTGCAACATGTTTGCAAAAACAAATACATGTTATTGCCATGCATACAAATTTTGATAAAACGCATCTTAATAAGGCATTTACACAAAAGCTAGATTTAGAATCATTGCATTTTTATTATAATAGGGAGCAAGATTTTAGTCTCATTTATAACACAAATACGCCAATTGACACTTGCACACTTGCTAGGCATATAAAAGATACTTTAAAGCTTCAAACTTTACGCTATACACAAGCAAATAATTCATTGCATAATCTTTATATTACATGTGGTAGTAATGCAGCTGCTTATCATATAGCACAAAGTGGGGATTGTATTATTACAGGGGATATTAAATACCATGATGCTATGATTGCTGGAAGTAATGGTATCAGTTTCATTGATGTGCCACACTTTGAAAGTGAATGTATTTTTGCGGATTTAATGGTAAAAGCTTTACAAAAATACCATATTCAAGCTATAATTTCAAATTCACACAATCCATTTTGTTATGTCTAGGAGCATTACATGAATAAAAATCTTAAAAAACTTGTTGAAGTGAATCATTTTGATTTAGAAGTATCTAAATATGATCCACTTATTGACGATAAAAAAGCACCGATGAATGCAAAAATCAATGAAAAAACAAAATCTCTGAAAGAAAAGCAAGAATTAGAGATATTAATTACCCATAATGAAGAGTCTCTTGTAAAAAATAATGATGAACTTGCAACAATTTCTGCCGATATTGAACGCATTCGCAATAAGATTAAAGAGAGTAAAAGTGAAAAGGAGATGAAGAATCTTGATATGGAGGAGGGGATATTGCGTGAAAAAAGTATGAGTTTTAACAATGAAATTGAGAATCTTGAAAAAAGCATACAGGCTGCTAGAGAAAAAATCACAACGCTTGATTCACGTGTAGCACAACTTGATGAGGAAATTTTAGCAATGGAATCTAGCTGTAATGATGCAGTGCAAAAGATTAAAAGACAGCAAGATGAAGTTAGCGCAAAGCGCAGGATGGTTGCCCTTGAAATGGAACCAACCGTATTGCGACTTTATGAAAAAATCCGCAAATGGGCGGGTAATTCAAGTGTAATTGCTATGTATAAAGAAGCATGTGGTGGATGCTTTATTAAACTTAATGATAAAAATGTTGCTGATATTCGTAAAGGTGATGAAATCGTGCATTGTCCGCATTGTGGTCGTATTCTTTATGATGCTGCATTGGTTGAAGATAAGGCATAATGACTTTTATTTATTATATACTTTTATGCTTTTTTCATATTCTTGCATTACCTTTTCTATGTATTTTAGCATGCAAACAAAAGTATAGAACAAGTATCCCACTTCGTTTTTTATTTCCAAAAATTCGTGCTAAAGAATATTATGATATTTGGTTGCATGCATGTTCTGTTGGAGAAGTGCAATCATTGCAAACACTTATCAAATCCATTCCACAAACACAATCTATATTGCTTAGTGTTATTACACAAACAGGTTATATGCAAGCACAAAAGCTTTATGCAGAGTATCAGAATCTTACTATCGGTTATTTGCCTTTTGAAACTTTTATACCATTATGTGCCCCAACATGTAAAAGACTTTTTGTGTTTGAAGCAGAATTGTGGCTTATGGTATTTGTATGGGCAAAAAGAAAAGGGGCAACAACAAAACTTATTAATGCTCGTATTTCAACACGTAGTGCCAATCGTTATCAAAAACTTGCTATATTTTACCGCCATTTGTTTAGCTTTATTGATTATGTGTTATCACAAAGCGATGAGGATACAAAGCGTTTGTGTTTGTTGGGAGCAAAGAATGTGCAAACACTTGGCAATATTAAGCTGCTTAATCCTATAAAACCAAAAATATCCTATAAAAAGCCAAAATCTCTAATAGTTGTTGCTGCAAGCACACATACAAATGAAGAAATGCTTATTCTTGAAGCATGGCATATGGCAAATATAACTGCTATGCAATCTAAAGAATTATCACTACATAGCACTAAAACACCATTAGAAAATTTACAATATAATGATGGACAATACCGCCATAATGTATATTCCCCATATAAACAAGATGTTTATATGCAAGATTCTCTCTCACAAGGAGATACGAATATAATACAAGAATCTTGCAAAGCACAATCCTATGATACAATTAACAAAGATTCTAAAAAAGCATTGTTGGTTGTTGTGCCACGTCATCCAGAACGTTTTAATGCAGTTTATGAACTTTGTAAGCAATATGGAAAAACATTGCGTTTGAGTGCTATGCAAGATATTGATACATTGGATTTTGATAGTCTTCAAGCTGATATTTTGCTTATTGATACTATGGGTATGCTTATTAATTTTTATGCAATTAGTGATATTGTGATACTTGGTGGAGCATTTGCAAAAGTTGGGGGGCATAATCCACTTGAACCCGCAAACTTTTATAATGTAGTTATTAGTGGCACAGAGATTTTTAATCAAAAAGCACTTTTCTCTTATGTGCAAAACTATTATTTAGTAAATGATAAAGATTCCTTAAGCACACTACTTCATAATTATAAGAAACTTGCTATTGCTAGCATTAATAAAGATTTATGTATGGATATGATAGAGCGTATTTTGGCATAGTATAAACACATTTGCTATATATTACTCTTTTTTTAATGCTGTATGGAGTATCTAGAATCTATCCCCATAAATTTAATACAGATTCCAAAAGTATTGCAACAGAATCAGCAAACACAACTTATTGCATGAGCATATATTATTGTAATGCAGATAGGTAGATAAATTCAAGCAAAATTAAGCTATTTATACATTAATGGTTATAGTTTAAATACTCTTTAGGCAAACAAATATACTATTTCATGAAGATACATAATTTTATCTACCATGCATAATATATCTGAATATTTTATATAGTATCTTTTAGTTTAATATACAATATTAACACTTATTATGTATAATTAGAGTTTCCTTAAGTAGTAATGGAGTCTTATGACTACAATATAACTTTAAGAAATATACCAAAAGAAATTAGGAGCGAAATATGGATACTACAGAAGTTTTCAATCAAGTAAAAGAATTAGTAGCAAGTGAACTTAAAGTTGCACTAGATGAAATTAAGCCTGAGTCTGATTTTACAAAAGATTTAAATGCTGATAGTCTTGATGTTGTTGAATTTATTATGGCATTAGAAGAGAAATTTAATATTAAAATCCCCGATGAAGATGCAGAAAAGATTAAAACTGTGCAAGATGTTGTAGATTACATTATTGCAAACAAGTAAGTATAGTTACTGAAACTTTGTGATTCCCGTTTTTAAGGAGCAATATTGCGACGTGTTGTAGTAACAGGTATTGGCATGGTAAATGCCTTAGGGCTAAATAAAAATACTGCCTTTGATAATATTGTAAAAGGGCATTGTGGTATTAAAAAAATAGAGTCCTTTGATATTACGGATTTTCCTGTGCAGATTGCAGGAGAAATTATTGGTTTTAATCCTGAATCTGTTCTTGACGCTAGAGAAGTAAAAAAAGCACATAGATTCATACAACTTGGCTTATTATCCGCAAGAGAAGCTTTACAAGATAGCACGGAACGTGCCACACAATCATTTGTAAATGCAAATTTGGAGGTTTTACCCGATATTGCCGATCGCTTTGGTATAAGTTCTGCTTCGGGTATAGGTGGCTTAGAAAATATTCAAAATAATGCTGTTGCATGGCATACTAAAGGAGTAAGACGCATTAGTCCGTTCTTTATACCTTCCGCACTTGTTAATATGCTTGGTGGTTTTGTGTCTATTGCCCATAGGATTAAGGGACCAAATCTTTCAAGTGTTACCGCATGTGCTGCAGGCACACATGGCATTATTGAAGCTGCAAAAACAATCATGCTTAATTGTGCGGATAGGATGCTTGTTGTAGGTGCTGAATCTTCTATTTGTGCAATAGGTATTGGTGGATTTGCCGCAATGAAAGCATTAAGTGTGCGTAATGATGCTCCACATAAGGCTTCTAGACCATTTGATAAAAGTCGAGATGGTTTTGTTATGGGAGAAGGTGCAGGAGCATTGGTGCTTGAAGAATATGAAAGTGCAAAAGCACGTGGTGCATATATCTATGGTGAGTTGTGTGGCTTTGGTGAAAGCGGTGATGCAAATCATATAACAACACCAGCTCCAGAAGGAGAAGGTGCATATCGTGCAATGAAACAAGCCTTACAAATGGCAAAGATTAAGCCAGATTATATAAATGCACATGGCACAAGCACATATTATAATGATATACATGAAACACAAGCACTTAAACGTGTTTTTGATAATGATGTCCCACCTGTAAGCTCGACAAAAGGACAAATAGGGCATTGTCTTGGTGCGGCTGGTGCTATTGAAGCGGTTATATCACTTATGGCAATGGAAAAAAACATTATGCCACCAACGATTAATCAAGAAGAAAAAGATGAACTTTGCGATCTTGATTATATTCCCAATACTGCTCGTTCTGCAACATTGCAGAGTGTTATGAGTAATTCCTTTGGTTTTGGTGGCACAAATGGCGTTGTAATTTTTAAAAAGTGTGAATAATGGCTACCTATTTAGATTTTGAGCAACGTTTAAAGCTTTTGCAAGAAGATATAGAATCTGCAACATTGAGAAATGATAATGCTGCTGTCGAAATTTTGCAGCAAGATTTGCAAGATGAAATGAAAAAGGTCTATACAAATTTAAATGATTATCAGAAGTTGCAGCTAGCTAGACATCCAGACCGCCCCTATGCACTTGATTATATCGAATTGATACTACATGATTCTTATGAAATATTTGGTGATAGACATTTCCGTGATGATAAAGCGATTGTGTGCTTTTTAGGTAAAATAGGCAATGAGCGCGTTATGGTTATCGGTGAAGAAAAAGGACGAGGCACAAAAAATAAAATTACAAGAAATTTTGGTATGCCTCATCCAGAGGGTTATAGAAAAGCTTTGCGTGTTGCAAAAATGGCTGAGAAATTTAATATTCCTATTCTTATGCTTGTGGATACTGCTGGTGCTTATCCGGGACTTGGAGCAGAGGAACGTGGGCAAAGTGAAGCTATTGCAAAAAATTTGCAGGATTTCGCAATGTTGCAAGTACCAACTATTTCAATTGTGATTGGAGAAGGTGGTAGTGGTGGTGCTTTAGCCATAGGAGTAGCTGACAAATTAGCGATGATGGAATATTCTATTTTTAGTGTTATCTCTCCAGAGGGTTGTGCAGCTATTTTATGGAATGACCCAACAAAAATTGAAGCAGCAACAAAAGCTATGAAAATAACGCCTCAAGAACTCAAAAAAGCAGCATTAATTGATGATATTATCCAAGAGCCACTAAGTGGTGCTCATAGAGATAAGATAGCAGCGGCAGAAAACTTAAAATCCTATTTCCTTGATTCTTTGGAGCAAATACGCAATACATCAAATTATCTTGCAAAACGTTACGATAAGCTTATGCGTTATGGCTCATTCCAACAAGAATGATTGTTCTTTGGCATAAAGATAAACTTGTTATTAATGTTAGGATTTTTACAAAAGTAATAATATATGGAGTAACAACTTTAAATTTAAGATAATAGTTTTATAAATTTATGCAAATAGTATCTTGTGGTAATAATGTTATTACTTGATTCTATAAAGGGAGTAGGTTTGTGTTGCAATGAAAAACAAGCAATAAAAGAAGCATTTCCATATAGTATTCCTATTATGGCAACTTATCTTTTAATGGGTAGTGTATTTGGTATTATGATGGCAAATGCTGGTTATAGTCCTTGGCTTAGTTTTTTTATGTCTGTTATTATTTATGCAGGTGCAATGCAATATATTGCAGTAGCATGGCTTGCTGGTGGTATTGGTTTTATGAGTATTGCTCTTATTTCCTTAAGTATTAATGCACGGCAATTTTTCTATGCAATAGCAAGCCTCAAACGTTATAAATTGCATGGTTGGCGTCAATGGTATCTTATATTTAGCGTTACAGATGAAACTTTTGCACTCCTTAACCTTCGAGAACAAAAGATGCATAATGTGATAGCTCCAACAGATTCTATACAACAACTATATAATCAAAAAGTAATGTTTTATATTTCATTGTTTAATCATTGCTATTGGATTACAGGATGTGTATGTGGCACAATACTTGGCAATAAGCTTAGTTTTATTCGCGATATACAAGGACTTGATTTTATTGTTGTTGCAACATTTTGTGTGCTTTTATATGAAAATATGCGTATCCAAAGCAATCGATTACCTATTGTGGTTGGTATTTTTAGCACATTATTTTGCTTTTTTTTGGATAAAGATAATTTTTTATCTTATGCACTTGTTGTCATTGTATGCATCTTGTTAGCTATCCAACAATATACACACAGAAAAGTATTATGAAACACAAATTATTTATCGTTTAATATAGAATCTATAAGGGCATTTTCTCCTTAGTAGTGGTAACCACACTGCATTTTATCTGCAATCTGCAAAAGTGCTAGAAAACCCACAGACTGCAGAACTTTTAGCAAAAGCACTAGCACAACAAATACAAGATTATGG
>JARHZY010000086.1 GCA_029264655.1 Helicobacter sp.
AATGCCTTCCACTCATCAACATGCCATATACCCTCTTTAAGATTATCAAGTTTATTATATGTTTCAAGTCTTTTCAAATCTCTTGCTTCAGGTATTGGTTGTGGTATCTCTTGTTTTGCACAACCCATAATAAAAAATATAAACACAATACCAATATAAGAAAATCGCCGCATACTATCTCCTTCACATATTAAGTAATATAAATATAAGTGTAGCATAAAAAGAAGTAAAAGGATTTAATTTTAAGCCCATTAAAAAGAGATAATGCATTACTTTTATGTATAAAAGAATTTAATGTGATATATATAGTATAATAATATTTTGCAGCAAATAGCACAATGTATTCTTGCTTCTAAGAAATGGATAGGCAATTACAAACAATTATTATGCTAAGCATGTTTAACATATGCTTTATATAAAAACTTCTACATTACTATGCACCCGTTAAGCTACATGGTAACTTAAGCTTCAAAATCATAGCCCACTTGTTTTAACGTTTGCTTATTTATATTCCAGCCCTTTATAGTCCTTACAACAAGTTCTAAAAATACCTTTTGTTCTGCAAGAAGCTCACATTTTTGCCGTGCAATACTACCAAGCGATTTAATAGTTGCCCCATTTTTACCAATAACCATTGCTTTTTGCGTATCCTTTGCAACAATAATTTGTGCCTTAATATACAAAATTGCAGGCTTTTCAGTAATTTTTAGGATCTTAACATCGCTCTCATAGGGAATCTCATCGCTTAAACGTTCAAAAATGGCTTCTCGAATTGCCTCTTTATAAATATCACGCATTAATGTTGTGCTTACCATATCATGTTCATAAAAATGTGGATGTATTGGTAAATATTTTGCCAATGTAGCAAGCAAGGTTTTTATTGTATAAGAATCAAGCTCTTTTGCTTTCATGGGGATAATGCTAATATAGCATTCTTGATATTGCTTATAGCTTTGCAAACAATGCAAAAGCTCTTGCTGGCTTAACATATCTATTTTATTTAGCACAACAACATGTTTATGATTACAATGCTTCAAAAAATGTTCATAATGCAGAATCTCTTTTGGATTTATGCTTGCCACAGCTACAAATACACTTATATCAGAATCTCCTATTGCCTTATATGCTTCTTGCAACATGTACTCATTTAATAATTTATTGCTTTCATGTAAGCCGGGTGTATCAATAAAAATAAGTTGCGAGGAATAATGCTCATTTTCAAATGGCACAATAATATCCATACGCTTGCGTGTAGCATTGACTTTTTTTGATACTAAAGCAAGGGGGCTTTTAACAAGATTATTTAATAATGTTGATTTACCAGCATTCGTGCGTCCAACAACGCTAATAAAGCCACTTGTAATTATTTGTTCTTTCATTATAAAAATAAATACTCTCTTTTATAAAATAAAAATATATAGATTCTACAAAATTAGATAAATATAATATTAATAAACCTTTACATTTATATAAAAATATGAAAAAAATAAAAAATAACATACAAATTTTATAGTATAATAATAGTTATTTTTTACAAATAAAATGAAGGAATCGTAAATATGCGTAAAAACATGTCTCTTAGCTCAAAATTGCGGTATGTCATTGCAACAGTTACAATTATTACAATTACTGCATTGTGTTATGCTGTTTTAATCCAAATGAAACATAGAGAAATTGACAATGCCCAAAGTGGTATGATGCTTTCAGCAAAATACAATGCGAGTAATATCTTAAGTGAATTAAATGCAAATCTCCATTCATTTAATATGTATAGAAGCACACTAACACATAATCTTGCAAATAATCGTCTTTCCTCATACCAAACACTTGTGAAGCAAATTGTTGATTTAACGCAAGAAAATGCCAATATAATATATGGTTTCTTATATCTAAAAGATAAAGACTATACGTCTTTGCCATCACAATTTCGACTTGGTAAGGATATGATGGTTATTGCAGATAGCTATGGTAAATCCTTGCAAGCCAATAAAGCAATCCTTGATTTACCTGCTATTCAAGAAGCTTTAGCAACAAAAACAAGTAGATTAAGCACTTTACGAACACTCTCTATTGATAACAAAGAAGTAAAAACTACAATTTTTGCGTTTCCAATACTCAATTATGATGGAGAATTAGTTGGAGTGCTTGGAGGTATGTTTGATATAGAACGTATATCTAAGGATTTGCTTGCAACACAAAATAGTGCATATCCAAATGAAGCAAAAGTGCTTGCTATACAAGATGGCACAATTATAGCTGCTAATAATAAAGCAATTGTAGGTTTTAGACTCCAAGATTTGCCTAAAAGGCATCCACATTTACAACCACTTGTAGAACGCGTTATGAAAAATGAGGAATTTACAACAGAAATGGTAGATACAAGCGGAAAAGAAACATTTGCTGCACATGCTGATATGCGTATAGCATTGTTTCAGGATATGTATTGGCATATTGTTGCACTCACACCTCGCAGTGATGTTTTAGCTGAATATTATGCATTACGCACACAAACTATTATCCTATCATGTGTTGTGCAGCTCATTCTTTTAATCGTATTAAGTTTATTTGCAAAATTTCAAATTATTGATAGATTACATAATCTCAATGAATATCTTGATGAATTTTTTAAATATATTAATCATGAAGGCAAACAACCTAGAAAGCTTACCATAAAGGCATATGATGAAATTGGACATATGGCACATGTTTTTATAGAAAATGTGCAACGCACGCAACTTGGATTAGATAAAGATTCTAAGCTTGTAGCTGAAGCTGTCCATACCGCTAAAGAAATAGAAGCAGGTAATTTTACCGTGCGTATCAGTGGCGATTCACATAATCCACAACTCCAAGAACTCAAAAATGTCTTAAATCAAATGCTTGCCGTTTTAGAGGCTAAAATAGGAAAAGATATGAATGAAATACAAAAAGTATTTGATTCATACACAAATCTTAATTTTACTATTGAGGTAGCAAATGCAAATGGCACAATAGAGCAAGCGGCAAATACATTAGGAAAAGAAATCAAAAATATGCTGACAACTTCAGCAAAATTTGCAAAAAATCTCAACGATCAATGCAAAACATTAGAAGATTCTGTGTTAAAACTTACAGAATCTTCTAATCTACAGGCAACAAGCCTTGAACAAACTGCTACTGCGATAGAAGAAATCACTGCATCTATGCAAAATGTAAGTGGTAAAACAGGTGAGGTTATATCACAAAGTGAAGATATTAAAAATGTTGCTGAAATTATCCGCGATATTGCAGACCAAATTAATCTTTTAGCATTAAATGCGGCAATAGAAGCAGCAAGGGCAGGAGAGCATGGTAGGGGCTTTGCAGTAGTTGCTGATGAAGTAAGAAAACTAGCAGAGCGAACTCAAAAAAGTTTAGGGGAGATTGAAGCAAATACAAATATCCTTGTGCAATCAATTAATGATATGGTTGAATCTATACGCGAGCAAACTTCAGGTATTGCACAAATTAATACAACACTCTCGCAACTTGAAGCAACAACGCATAATAATGTAAGTATCGCACAACAAGCTGAAACAATTAGTACAAATGTGAATGAAATTGCAAATGATATTCTTAAAGATGTTAATACAAAACAATTCTAAGCTTATTAAGCATTGCTTATCCTAGCAATGCCTTTATATAATATCTTTCCATACAGCACCTATTAATCATTACACATACCAATTTAGCATGTTTTAATATGCATGCTAGTAGTTTTTATAAAATGAATTATATGGAATATTTGATTACTTACAAATATTAAAGATTTAATGATATGGCTTATGATATGTAATAACAAAGCAAATACTAATCTATGTGCATTTTAAGGCACGCAAACTTTTGAATACTATTGAAATGCGATACAGCAAACATAAAAGAAATTATCTATTGGTGATGGGATAATGTAGTCAAACCGCCACATAAATTAACCGCGATATATCTCAAAGCCCATGCTATATGCTTATTGCTGCTTATAAAGCGGTGTTGATCATTGGATTATTTTATAGAGATAACATTATAATGCCATATTGTTAGGCGACTTTGAGTTGGTTGTAGCATTATGATGGTAAAACTATATTGACTTTTTTATAAACGCATGTTGGCTTACTGATTGTATAAGTTTTGTGATTAAAATTTAGAGCATACAAACATATACAAATTTTTATTATTTTTTTATATGTTTAAAAATATAATTTAATTCCTTACATACAAATTATTCATAAAATGCATTTATCAGTATGCCAATTATTTAACATCCTTTGAGTATTTATATAACTTTGGTAATAAAATGTATTAACATGTATATATAAAAATTTAAAAAACTAAAACTTTTTCAATTGAGTTAAGTAAAGATTAAACACTTATATATGTAACGATATGGTAATTTCTATAGAGTAGGCATGGTATTTATCCTACACACATAGACTATAAAATTAAGCAATAAACAAATATTTGCCCTACCCTACCACATTGAACAATAACAAAAAAATATGTCCATTTTACACAATACATTGCATAAACATATTGAATAAATATACATATTTTTTGCATGTAATTTACATTAGAATAATAATATTAACACACATTTTACAGAGTCTTCCTATTGCTTTTACAAAGCATACTTACAATACCACAAATATTTTTGATATAGGAGATTCTGATGAAGAAAGTTTTTTCAGTTGTGCTTGCAAGCACTTTATTCCAAATGGCATTTGCAGAGCCAACAGCACAAAATAGCGGACAGATGACACAAGATTCTATACCACAACAACCCACTACAACATCCACAAAACAAACATTTAAAGACATTGTTACACAAGCTAAAATTAGTGGGTTTGGCTTTGCTAGATTCTTTAGCATTAATGGATTTGATAATATCAATCAAAATGGACAAAGCCAACAATATAGAATCAAACTCGATGTAACAACAGGTAAGGTGCATGGATTTAGTGCAACAGGTGGTATCTTTTTCTCTCAAGGTAGTAGCACACCAGATATAGGCAATAATACAGATAGTGCAGTGCAAGGTGGTAGAGGGACAGCTTATAATGGGAATTTTTCAGATAGATTTAATATAGGACAAATTTTTGCTAGTAAAGAATTTGATTTAGATTCCATACAAGCAAAAATTGATGCGGGTAAAATCAATATATCATCACCATTAAGTGATAATAAAGTAGATTTAGGGACGGGCTTTGTATTTAATATGAAACATAAAATGGATAATATAGGTAGCTTTAAATACCATGCTTCATTCTATGATAGCTGGAGTGGTGATCATGTGGGTTATAATATTAGAAATAGAAAGCCCATGAATGGTAACACAGAATTAAAAGATCAAGATGCAGCAAGTATTGGCATTGGCAATAATCTTACATTACTTGGTGTAAGTGGTGAAATGATGGATAAAAAGCTAGGGTTTAATATATATGCAGGGAATATCTATGCTTTTATGGATTTTATAGCCTATGGTGATATAAATTATAAGCTAAAATTAAATGATAGTATGAAACTAAGCTTTTTAGCACAAACAAGTATGGCAGCACTTAGTGCTAACTCTAGGCTATATCTAGGCTATAAAGGTAAAAGTGCTAGTAGTAATTTTGATACAGAATTAAAAACAGCAGCAAAGTTTCGCGGTATATTTAATATACAAGCAAAGTTAGCAATCAATAAATTTTCTCTTAAAGCAGGATATTTAGGGAGCTTTGGTGATGGATATGGCACATTACTAGATTATAAAGGTGGTATTGACACAGCAGGTAAAATATGGAATGGCAACATTACAGCTACCTATGAAGGACTAGGTATGCTTGGGTCTGGTAGCTTTAAAAATACAAGTATAAATGTAGCATATATAGCAGCAGAATATGGCTTTAAGATTCCATTAAAAATAGGGCTTGATGTAGCTTATATATTTGGTAATACAAATATGCCAACCTTAAATGTATCTGGTGGCGGCACACAATTACCTACAATTGATAAACAAAATTTTATATGGAAAGCTAGCTTTGTAGAAATTACACCACAAATCACCTATAAATTTTTTGATAAATTAGAGCTTTCTTTCTTAGCAGCTACATTAATTGGTGATATAGATTTCTTTAAAACACGCACAGAATTAAAATATACATT
>JARHZY010000151.1 GCA_029264655.1 Helicobacter sp.
TACTATTTTATTTTGAATCTCTAAAGGTGGAATGGGGATTTTAAAGTTTGAATATTTGCCTATCCAATGCCTTTGGTGTTCTAAGGAGGCAAACAATATACACTTCATAGCATAATAAATGAATCTAAAGTTAATGTTATGTAGTTTATTTAATCTTAGAATCTTTATTGCTGATGATTTTATTTTAAAAGGAAAATCAACCCAATGAAATGAAGTCGTAAAATCATCAAAAATAATACAAGGCTTGTCGTGTAGGGCTTGATAGATTCTATTTTTTTATCTGTATAACCTAAAATAAAACTTTGTCCTGCAGTTAAAACAGGTGTTTGATAATTATTATACTATGTTGATTTTACTATATATTTTGTTGGTTGCTCATATTCTAATATTTCCCCAAAGCTTTAAACTCCACACCATTAGGGCAAGCTTGGCAATAAGCTTTTCTATACTATTCATTACTCTCCTTTTCTATTTATCCCATGCATTTTAGCAATGGGGTTAATTTGTAGTTCTTATACTTTGCGTATTAACCTAAACATTCACATGCTTGTGCGATATTGGCAAAATATAATATTCCTTCTTGCAAGCAGTATTCTCTCGCACTTTTCATATTTTCCCCACCAAGTAAAATTGGCACAATTTTATGTTTAAAAGTATATTTCTTTAGAATCTGCACTGTGCCTAATGCATCTGTCATATCTTGTGGTGTTACAAGCATATAAATTAAATCAAGATTTGTGAATGTATCAACGATTTTTAATGTATTTTCATATCTATCTGGTAAAGCATCGCCTATGACATCGATTGGATTATTATGAGACCACATTGGTGGTAATACAGAATCTAATTCTTTTTTCTGTGCTTCATTAAGCTCATATAAATCTTTATTTTTTGCTGCAATAGCATCGGTTAAGACGGTGCCTGGACCACCTGCGTTTGTAATAACAGCAATATTTTTTACATCTCTAAAAAGCGGGGCAAATATAAGTGAATCTAATGTATTAACGACATTTACGCCCAAGCTTTGCATAATACCATTAAACATAGCATAATTCCCGCTTAAATTCCCTGTATGTGAAAATGCTGCCTTTTTTGCTGCTTCAGATTTTGCTGCCTTAAAAAGATAGATTGGTTTTTTACAATTCCTAATGCTTTCACATAAAGATTTTCCACGTGCTACACCCTCTAAATAAAGTGATATACTTTTACAATCTTTTGCATTATTAAGCATTGGGATAATCTCTGCACTACGCAAATCTACCGCATTACCAACACTAATTAAATGAGAAAAGCCAAGCCTAAGCTCTGCTGCTCTATCCATAAGACTAGCAAGCACTGCACCACTTTGTGAAAGAAAAGCATGGCTACCCTCATGCACAACTCCCGTGCCAAAAGTAATATTTAGTTTTTCTTCATTTTCATAGAATCCAAGACAATTTGGACCTATAACATTAAAATTATATTGTGTTGCTAATTTACCAATCTCTTCTTCTTCAGCATCATGCCCGCTTTCTTTAAAGCCTGCTGTAATAATAATGAGATTTTTTAATTGTTTTTTCACTAACTCATGGATAGTAGGGATAACAAACTTTGCTCCGATAACAATAACTGCGGTATCAATATCTCCATCAATTTCACTCACACTTTTATAAAGCTTTTTCCCAAAAAGCTCTCCACCTTTTGCATTTACATAAAGCAATTCACCCTTAAAACTCTGTGCATTTTTTGCAATAGTATAGCCTGTTTTACCCTTTTCTGTGCTAGCTCCGATAATAACAACACGTTCATTTTGCAAGAAATCTGGACGTGGCTTTTCTCTTTGTGTTTCTTTATAATCTGATTTACCTTTTAAGATTCTCGCATCTACTGCAATTAGTCCATCTTTTGTTAGTTTTAATGGGTTAATATCAAGCTCTTTAATTTCATTTTCTTGTAACATTTTCTGCACACTTTGCACCAACCTAATAACCCATTCTATTTTATAGTCAAATCCTCTAAAACCATCAAAAAGCTTAGCAATCTTTGTTGTGGCTAATGCCCTTCTAATCTCATCTTCTTTTGCATTTGATTCTATATAACATACATCTTTATAAAGCTCAAGGTAAATACCTCCTTTACCAAATAAAATAACATTACCAAAAGTAGAATCTTCTACACTTCCAATATATAATTCTTCCCCAAACACCATTTGTGTGATAATGAATCCATCATTGCTATCAAGCTGGATATTGTGTTGCTTTAAATTCGCAATAATTTGTTGCCGTGCGTTTTCTAATTCAGTATTACTTGTAAGATTTAAGATGACGCCACCAACATCACTTTTATGCACAACTTTTGGGGATTGAATCTTAATAACCGCCGGAAAAGCATTAAATGTTATTTGCTCATCTAATCCTACACTTTTACATGCTGGTGTTTTGATACCATATTGTCCCAAAAAGCTATAAAGCTCACTTTCATTCAATGTCTGATTTGCCATTATATATCTCCTTTATAAAGTTAGGATAATTGTAATGTAGAATTATGCAAAACGACATATATGGTTTAATATTTCTATATCTTTTCAGAATTTATTTTTCTTTTTTACTCATTTTATCATGGATTTTTTATGATTACTGGTATTGGATTTAGATTCTATAGAAATATCCAATAAACAAAAGAATTATTTATTAAATCTAAAATCTTACATACAAGAAACAATGCTTAATTAATCTCTATCTCTAATGGTAATATATCTTAAACAACATGAAATCTTAAATAAAAACTATTGCATTATCGCTATAAGTCTTATAGAATCTTGTAGCCACAATATGACTCTAACATGACATACTAATTTATATGTGCTTAGGAAACTAAGTTATAATGCCTTATACTTAAATTTTGGAGATTAATATTATGATTTTTATTTTAGAAGACGAACATGCTATTTGCGAACTTATTGAATACGCACTCAAAACACATTCATTGGAATCAAAAGGTTTTGCAACACCATCAGCCTTTTTCCAAACATTAAATACACTTGAAGAAGATTCTATGCCAGAGCTTATTTTACTTGATATGATGCTTCCAGAACAAGATGGCATAGAAGTATTAAAAACCTTAAGAAAAAAGCAAGCAACAAAGCATATACCTGTTATTCTTTTAACAGCAAAAAGCAGTGAATTAGATAAAGTGTATGGGTTAAATATGGGTGCTGATGACTATGTAACAAAACCTTTTGGTGTATTAGAATTACTTGCACGCATTAATGCGTTATTGCGTCGCACACGCGGTTTATCATCTGATGAATATAGTTTCCAAGAGATTACATTAAATCCAAAAACGCGTATTGTAAGCATTAATGGAACGTCAGTTAATCTCACTTTTAAAGAATTTGAAATGCTTGCACTTTTTTTAGCTAATCCCCATCTTGTCTTTACACGTGAGCAACTTTTAGAATCAATATGGGGTAGTGAATTTCAAACACGCACAGTTGATGTGCATATTAACACATTACGCACAAAGCTTGGTGAATGCGGTAAATATATCCAAACCGTGCGTAGTGTTGGTTATAAGATTGCCCAAATATGAGTAATGTCTATAAGGATAGATATTTGCGACAAAGAATTTTTTGGGCACTTTTTAGCATATGTGTTATATGGGTATTGCTTGGACTTTGGGGGAGTATCCTTTTCTTTGCTAACTATTATGAAAACCAAATAGCATTACATTTAAAGCAAAGCAGCCATTATATTGCAACAGGGTTAAAACAACATGGCATTAATTATCTTTTACACATTAATGCGGCATATCGTGTAAGTCTTATAGATTCTTTTGGTAATGTGTTATATGATAATGCCATTACACCAGATACATTAGACAACCATGCAACAAGGATAGAGTTTCAAGAAAGTATGAAATATGGTGTTGCACAAAGTTATCGCTACTCACAAAGCACCCAACAAGAAATGCTTTACTATGCAACAAAAATTATGCTATCACCAACTATGTTGCATACACAATATAAAACAACAAAGCAACTCGCTACTACAAAATTATCTCTAGCACCTAATAATGCTTCATTACAACCATATATTTTACGCATAGCTAGTGTGCATAAAAATATCTTATCACTCATATATGACGCAATGCCTTATATATGTATTGGGGTTTTAATATGTCTAATAATGAGCATTATGCTTGCACGCAGTATCGCTTCATTTATTATTGCACCATTGAATGCATTGCATTTAGATAATCCACTTGCATTAAAGCATTATAAAGAGTTATACCCACTACTCCATAAGATTGATGAACAAAATACACTTATCCATGCACAAATAAAAGAGCTTAAAACAAAACAAGAAGAATTTAGTGCCATTACGCAAAATATGAAAGATGGATTTTTATTGCTTGATTCTAAAGGGGATATTTTATCCTTTAATAAAAGTGCTATGCAACTTTTTGGCACATTACATGAAGGTATGAATATAGCAATGCTGCATGAACAATATACAAGATGGTTTATGATAGCATTGGAAAAGCA
The DNA here is from genome assembly GCA_029264655.1 of Helicobacter sp. Lineage (GTDB taxonomy): Bacteria > Campylobacterota > Campylobacteria > Campylobacterales > Helicobacteraceae > Helicobacter_A. Next base: position 4,526 of record JARHZY010000151.1, read on the forward strand.
AAAATATAGACAAAAAATAGAGCATGAGGGACGCAATTATCAAGTTATTATAGAATCTGTATTTGAGCAAACAGAGCAAACACACCACACTCTGCATAATATAGATTCCCAAACTCTAGCAACCTACAATAAACAACCCATTGGTGTTGCTATGATTATACTTGATATTACAGAAAAAACACAACGAGAGCAATTACGACGTGAATTTAGTGCAAATGTATCACATGAATTGAAAACACCACTCACAAGTATTTTAGGCATTATTGAAATGCTACAAAATAATCTTATTAAGCATGCTGATATCCCAAAATTTATTGGTAATATCCATAAAGAAGCAAAGCACCTTATGACACTAATCGAAGATATTATTATTCTTAATGAGCTTGATCATGATTATACTTTTATACCATGCCCTATATATATGCAGAATCTTTGCTATATTGTTATGGAAATGCTTACAGATTCTATACAACAAAAGCACATACATTATACTATAGAGGGTGATGATTTTGTGGTAATGGGCGAGCAAAGATTACTTCTTTCTTTACTTTTTCATCTCTGTGAAAATGCTATAAAGTATAACTATAAGTATGGCAATGTGCAAATAATTTTGCATGCTAAACAAAAAACACTGCAAATAAAAGATAATGGCATTGGGATACCAGAAATATACCACGAACGCGTTTTTGAGCGGTTTTTTTGTGTAGATAAAAGCCATTCTAATATGATCAATGGCACAGGACTTGGTTTAAGCATTGTGAAACATATTGCATATTTACACCATGCAAAAATAGAGCTTGAAAGCACATTACATATTGGCACAACCATAACAATCCACTTTCCTTTTACAGAATCTCCTATATGAATGATTATAAAATAGAGAGAGAATATATGCTTATTGGGTAATTGTAGAGAAGTTTTGTGTATAATGGCAAGAATTTTAAAACAAGGTTTTAGCATGGTAAAAAACATTGTAGTATTACTTTTTTTTATGGTAGGAGTGCAAACTATGTATGCAAACAAGGTTTCTCATCTCACAATTAATGGTGTTTCAATACCTGTTATTAGTGAACAATCAAATGTTATTCCCGTTGGGCATTTAGAAGTTATTTTTCTTGGTGGTGGTAATGTATTTAATCCACCAAAACAACCTTTAGCAAATGTTGCTAGTGCCTTATTGCATCGCGGGACAAAAGAGTTAGGCAATGTGAAATTTGCAGAACTCCTTGAAAGCAAAGCACTTGATTTAAATATAAGTGCAGGGCAAACAACTTTAAATTTCACACTTGATTTTTTGAAAGAATATGAGGACTTTGCTTATACGCAACTTGCAAACCTTATGCGTGATCCAAACCTTACAAAAAATGCATTGCAAGATGTCCAAAAAAAGCTACATGCAGTGCTTATGAGTAAAAGCACAGATTTTGATTATCAAGCTATACTTTTACTCAATAAGGGTATTTTTGCAAAAACACCACTTGCTTATCCAGCACTTGGTAATACAGCAAAAGAAATAGATTCTATAACCTTAGCAGATATTAAACGTTATCTTGATACAACACTTGTGCTTGAAAATATGGTTATTGTTATTGGCGGTGATTTAGATATAAAGAAAAGTCTCGCAAAATTACAACAAACTTTTATGCATTTGCCAAAAGGTAAAAAAGTGGATTTACCGCAATATCAAATCAAAAATGCACCAATGAAAATAGCAAAAAAAGAAACACAACAAGCCTATATTTATTTTGCAAGTCCATTGCATATTACAAGCATAAAAGATGATGGTTATAAGGCACAAGTAGCAGGCTTTATACTTGGAAGCTCTGGATTTGGTAGTCGGCTTATGGAAGAAATCCGTGTAAAAAGAGGACTTGCATATTCTGCTTATATGCGTCCAAATATTTCACGCAACCATACTTATTTTATGGGTTATATGCAAACTGCACTTGATAAACAAGATGAAGCCATATCGCTAACACAGCAAATTATACGCGATTTTGTAACAAAAGGTGTTACGCAAACAGAATTAGATTCGGCAAAACAATTTTTACTTGGCTATAAGCCACTGCAAGAAGAGACATTAGAACAACGTTTAAATGCAAGATTTATGAATTATTATAATGGTTTGCCACTAGATTATCGTGATGAATTTTTGCAAAAAGTAAAAGATCTTGATTTGCAAACATTAAATGATTTTATCCGTGCCCATGGAGAAATTGCAACATTAAGCTTTGCAGTAATTACAAAATAATCACGATGCTATAGATTCTATGTATATTTTTATCAAAGGGGTAGTATGGTATCAGTAGTAATTTTAGCAGCTGGGTTTGGCACGCGTATGAAGTCCAAAGAACCAAAAGTATTACATACAATATGTGGTAAAAGCATGATTGAGTATGCAATTGACACAGCATTGCAAATAAGCTCTGATATACATGTTGTTCTTTATAACCAAGAAGAAAAAATAAAAGCATTTTTACAAACAAAATATGCGTGGTATATTGCAGATAAGATAACATTGCATACACAATTACATGATATATATCCGGGCACAGGTGGTGCATTAATGCAAGCAGAAAAGCAACTTATTGCTATAAAAGGTGAAAAAGTGCTTGTTATTAGTGGTGATACGCCCTTAATAATGCATGATGATTTAATGCAATTAGTAAATGGTAAGGGAGCAATAAATCTTGCTGTATTTCAGACACAAAACCCTTATGGTTATGGCAGAATCTTAAGAAAAGATCAAACAAATACACAGCAAAACGATACGCAATGTTATGCGATAGCAGGTATTGTTGAAGAAAAAGATTGCACAGCAATACAAAAACAAATCACTACACTTAATGCAGGGATTTATTGTTTTAATAAGGAGCTTTTAGAAACATATATCCCTAAACTCAATGATAATAATATACAAAAAGAATATTATTTGACACAAGTAATAGAGCTTGCTTGTCAAGATTCACATGATATTTTTGCTTATATGTGTTGTGAAAAAAATATGCTTGGTGTTAATACCAAATTGCATTTAGCACAAGCAGAACAGATAATGTTAGAACGACTACGTCATAAGGCAATGGAACAAGGCGTTATCATGCAAATTCCAGAAAGTATTTATCTTGATTATGAGGTATGTTTTGAAGGTGAATGTGTGCTTGAAAATGGAGTGCGTATTACAGGAAAAAGTTATATTAAGGAAAGCTATATTAAAGCCCATAGTGTTATAGAAGAAAGCAAGATTATACAAAGTGATATTGGACCGCATGCACATATACGACCAAATTCAAATATAATAGATTCACATATTGGTAATTTTGTTGAGTGTAAAAATGCAGATTTAAAAGGAGTAAAAGCAGGACATTTAAGCTATCTTGGGGATTGTGTGGTGCAAGAAGGGAGTAATATAGGTGCAGGTGTGATTACTTGTAATTATGATGGTATTAAAAAACACAAAACACATATTGGTAAAAATGTGTTTGTAGGGAGTGATTGCCAGCTTGTCGCACCAGTTAATATTGCAGATAATGTCCTTATTGGTGCAGGTAGCACAATTACAAAGGATATACAAGAAGGAGACCTCGCCCTTGCACGCACAAAACAAACAAATTATCCAAACGGATTCTATAAGTTTTTCCCCCTTAAGCACTCATAAAGGCATGCAATGCAAGAAAATGATACAGAGCAGTTGCAAATTACCTATTATAACAATATGGAATTTTTTCGTGATTTTAACCAAAAGCTTTTTGAGGCATTGGCAAAATCCCCAACGCTTTATAATCTACATATTGATTCTTATGGATATAATATTATCCATCTTCCTACGCAAACAAAGCATTATCCACTTATAGAACGCCAACATACAAAGCATATGCAAGCTAATACAATAACACCAGAAACGCACACAACAAGCATGCAAGCAGCCCATAAAGAGCTTGCACAAAATCCAATCAAAAATGCAAAATGGGAACTTTTTACAAATCACCCACTCCAAGTGCATGCACATTTTATCAATGAAGAAAAATTACCAATTACAGGCAAACATTGCAACGCATTATTACAAGAGAGCATACGCATTGGTTTAGAATCTTGTGATGATACAAATAAATGCAACCCAACAATACAAGATGAAATAACACAGCATAATATAACAGATGATTCTAACTTTTATAATGCTTTTATGCAAGATTCCATACATAACCAATATAAAGCTACTACGCAAACTACTATGCAAACACCTAAACATACTCTTGGAGATTCCCATATCCTTAATCCACATGATACAATGCAAAAACTAGATTTTAATAATTACAGACAACATAAAATAGACAACAAAGAAAAAGTTATACAAGCAAACAAAAGCCCTTTAGATTCCATAAACGCACAAAATAATACTATGCAGCATGATATTGCAACACAAAGCAATATGTTATTAAGTCATAATCTTTTAGAATCATTTTATGATTCTAAATTCTTACCACAAACTAATATATATGGACTTATGGGGGGCTTATTTTTACAACAGCTCATTCAAGAAGGGTATTATTTCCATTCATTGCTTATCTATGAAGAACATATTGATCTATTCCGCATTTCACTTTATTTTCTTGACTATGCAAAGCTTTTTCAACATGTAAGTGTGCAATCTTGCTTCATTATTATTAAAGATATATCATTGGAGCTTGTCCGTGCATTTTTACATGCAAAAAAAATAACAAATAATTTTTTAAGCCTTCATCTCACACATTACACAACCAAAAATGTAACATACCTAAAAGATTTTATTTATAAAGAAAAAAAGGCACTTATGCGTGGTTGGGGCAGTCTTGAAGATGAATTAGTTGGATTCCATAATGCATGCATTAATCTTAAAGACTGCAAGCTATTAAGCACACAACCTCAACGCATACATGCACCTATTTGTGTAATTGGCAATGGGGCAAGCCTTGATTTATGTATTGATTTTCTAAAAACTTATCAAGATTCTATGATTTTACTTAGCTGTGGGACAGCACTCAAAGTATTGCGTTATCATGGAATAGTGCCAGATTTTCAGGTTGAAATTGAACGCGTGCCGTATTTATGGCAAGTTTTAACACAAGCAAATTTGGGAGATATTCCACTTTTATTTGCACAAACAACAGATACAAAAGCTTGCCAATTAAGTAAAGAGAGGTATGGATTTTTGCGTGGTGGTAGTAGCAGTGCTTATCTTGATTCTACCTATCCCGCTTTAGAATTTAGTGCACCATTTGTTGGGAATGCAGGTGTTAGTATTGCTGCATTGCTTGGAAGTGATGTTATATTATGCGGTATGGATTGTGGCTATATTGCAGGATATAGCAAACATGCCAAACATAGTTTTTATGGTGATGAAGATACTATGATACCCCCTGATTGTTTTCAAGTGCAAGGCAATAAGCATTTACAAGTATTTAGCAATGATTTATTTTATTTGAGTGCAAAAAATATTGAAGAAGCTTTAAAGTTATACCAGCCAAATAGCACAATTAATCTTGGTTATGGCACATATTTTCACAATACACTTAATCTTAATGAAGATGATTTTACATTAAAGCCTATTGATAAAGCAAAAGAAATAGCACATTTTAAAGCTAATTTTACAGCATATAATCTCGCAATAAATACTAATGATATGCTTACCATATTAGATACTTTTAGCGTAGCAATACAAGGGCTTATCGCAAATAATATACACACACTCCAAGATGTTTTTACACTCACACAAAATATACTTGCATTATTACAAAAAAACATTGATAATATAACTATGCGTAAGAGTATTATTTTGCTTGAAGGAAGTATTATGCATTTAAGCCATACACACCTACTTGCCCAACTTTTTGCTGGAGTGCCAAAGAAAAATGCACAATATGATAGAAACAAAGAAGCTAAGAATAGAATGGCATTAAAACAACTTTATTTGCAAGGAGTAATAGTGCTTATCCAAGAATGTAAAAATGCTATACAAAAACAAGTTTAAATTTATCGCAATGTATTTTGCTTTAATTTGCCTTTTTTCTATAAATATCTACATGTTAATACTAAATAAAATAAATGAGAGGTATATTATTTTTTGTTATTAAAAATTCTATGTAATGTTATCATGTCATACATCTATTAGTTTAAAAGAACAATAGATAATTGGAAAAAAGTGTAATGACTTATGTATCATAAAAGTAGATTTTTTGATACTTATCATTTTTTTAATAATACGCTTTTGAATCCACCAGCTTCCCAATATTTTACTATATCATAAGAGTTCAAATTGCATTTTTCGTCTTGATCTGTTATTACTTCAATCTCACCATATTGGGATATAATATCAGGTAAAATTTTACAACTATCTAAAAAAATCATGTTTGTATTTAAATAGGGTATAATGTTGGCATACATATATGTAGCTTGTAATACTATTACTACCATTCTCTTATTATCCCGTATTGGCTGGGATTCAAATATATGATGGTTAATAAATGAGATTTGGGTTTTATCCTTTGGGAATATGCTATATACACACCATATACAAAGCAATATAATAAAGCTATCCCTTAATACTTTATTAATATTGTAAAATCTCAAAATGCTATGTATGGTATTCAGTGCATAAGGCACAAGCAATAAAAAAATTGGTAATATTGGCATAATATAGCGTAGAGTTTTATATGGGGCAACATACATTACTATAAATGCCCAAGCAAATGCACTCAACCCAAAAAACAGGATAATGGCGTATTTAGTGCAATAAATTTTCTTACGATATAGAAAGAAAGAGCAGATTCCAACTAGAGTTATTGTAAGGATAACCCATGACAAATTAGAGCTTAATATAGTAAAAAAACTCTCAATATTATTCAATAGGCTTTCTTTTAGATATGTAAAGTTTAGTTTGTCTTTGACTTCTGCACCCCTATAACCACGAAATCCACGAAAATATTTTGGGTATAAAAGTATGCAAAATAATATTGCCATAATAAAAGATAGTGGGAAAAACATAGTTATTTTTCTAATCGGCTTGCAATAGATTAATTCCCACAAAGAAGCACAAAATATAACAATTGCAACAAATATAGCAGCAAAATATCCACTAGATAATAATAAAGCGGTGAGTAAGGCAAATGCAATACAAAAACGCCAATTCTTATATTTAGAATAATTGAGTTTTAGTCTCTCAAAAACACACAATAATCCCCAACAAAAGACTATAAACAACATTTCTTGTAGGGCATAAGGACGCATAAAAAGTGTATTACTTATACTTGCTGGATTTAAAAAGGCAAGAGATAAAAATAGCAAAACCATCCAATTATGTTGGAATAACTTACGGGCTATACGATGGGCAAAATAAAATCCAATAAGAAAAAATAAAAAATTAAGGCTAACACCACGATAAAATATTTGTTTTAAATCTACATTTATATAGCCTATATGCCATAATCGGAGTAAAGAATAATAGAAATTTGTGTGGGGATCATCTCTATTATTTTTCCATAGTTTATAAATATCGTGGAATGCTCCCTTTATGCTAGCATCATTCCAAAGTATTGCTTTTTTTGCTTCATCTGCACTGAATATTTTATTTTCTTCAAAACGTTTGCCCCAACCATATTCGTTATATTCAGATAGGATTATTGACAATATTTCATCTACATGTGCATCTACCTTTTGTTCTAAATAATACATTCTTAAGGCAAATGCAACAAGAAGGATAAGGCTTACCCCTCCCCATAATATTATTCTGTGGATATATTTTGTTATTGCCATGTATAGTCCTTCTTATATTTCTTTCTTTATTTTTCTTTTATGTTGCTTAATATAGATTGGACGCTGTTTTACTTGTTCGTAGATTCTAGCGATATATTCACCAATAATACCAAGTATAATAAGTTGTATGCCACCAATAAATACAATAAATACGACAAGTGAAGTCCATCCACGCACAGCATTATTAAAAATTAAAGTATCAATAATTGCATATAAGCCATAGCCAAGACTAAAAAAACTCATTACAAAACCAAGTATAAAAGCAATGCGTAAGGGCATTGTGCTAAAGCTAATAAAACCTTCAATACTATATTTAAAAAGCTTCCACATACTCCAACCACTATTACCACTAGAACGTGGAATGTTTTCATATGTTAATCCAATTTTTCTAAAACCCACCCACTCAAACATAGCTTTTGAAAACCTATGGTATTCACTCATAGACAATAAGGCATTCACCACTTGCCTATCAAGAAGACGAAAATCTCTTACACCAGATTCTAACCGCACCATAGAAATAAGATTATGCAATGTATAGAAACTTTCTGATAGTTTTGAGCGTATAAGCCCTTCTCCCAAACGATTTATACGTCTTGCATAAATAATATCTGCTTCATTTTGCAACCATTTTACAAACATTTCAGGTAATAATGATGGTGGATCTTGTAAATCTGCATCCATTATTACAACGCAATTCCCACTACTTTCTTTTAGTCCCGCGTATATAGCAGCTTCTTTACCAAAATTGCGTGAAAAATCAATTATTTTAATAATGCAATTTGATGGTGGTGGCGTGAGATTGCATAGGATTTCAGAATCTTTAATATTATTGGGTAAATCTGCTGATGGTATATATGGGGGGGGGGGGTAGCTTTGTATTGAATATTGGTTGGTTATGTGATTTTATATCTGCTTGCTTGTTTGCTAAAGCTTGCAATAAAGAGATTGTATTATCTTTACTACCATCATTTATAAAAATACATTCAAATACCATATCTTTTTTATATTGTTCTTGTATAGATTCTAAAATCATAAAAACTTCTTTGCTAAAAGCTTTTAGACTTTGTTGCTCATTATAGCAAGGCACAACAAGTGAAAATTTCACAACTAGCTCCTAAATTAAGGTATTAATAATTTATTGCTATTGAATAGATTTATAACCAAAAGCACAAAATATTTTCCTATTTTTGCCTATAATCAATAACTTTCAAAATACTAAGATAAAAAGCAAGATATTTATTATCGCATTTTTTTATAAATATGTCTCTCATTTTTTAGATTTTATCTCATTCTATAATCTTTAAATACACATCAAATTGTAAAAATATTACAATAAATACATACTTGGCAATATTTTAAAACATAACAGCACGCCAACAAATCTTTCAAGGTATGGAACAATAAAAAATAAAATTTTTCAAAAAAGACTTTAAAATTTTTAAAAGTTTATATTTTTTACGAAGTAAATAATAAAGCGGCATATTGCAGCAATTTATCAATAATAACTAAAAAAATAATATATAAAAATATACAATAATTTATAAATACATGTATTTGTGCAATCTAGCTCTTTAGCTTGCTTTAAACCATATATTTTATTTATAGTTATGCACTTTGGGATGCATTTACGCTTTACAATAGGTTTGCATGAATTTCTTTAGTAAATTATGATATAATATGCCTTTATTTGTATATTTTGTGTTTTTAATACCAAAATACTATACAAAAAGTCTCTAAATAGGGGAAAATATGAAACTAAAACCACAGCATGCACAATTTTTAGCAGAACGCATTGTTCTTGATTTAAGCCGCTCACATCTTGTTAGTATTACTTCACCATTACCAAATCTTAATCGTCTTGCTACAACAATTATTAAAGAAGATATGCAACAAGAACAATCCATAGAGATTAAGGCACGCGAATTACTTGAAGCACATCAAGATGAAATAGAAGAAGATGAGGTAAATGAAAAGCAACTTTTTGCCATGATAAAAAAACAACTTGCCAAAGATAGAGGCTTCTTACTCTCTTATAAAGAACGTTATAGCCAGCTTGCCCATGAGATTCTAGATGCACTTTTTGAAGAAAGCTATATTAATTTTAATGTGCCAGAAAATGTTGCAAAAAGCTTTGTTATGGAATCTATTGATGCATATTTTGACTTTCATGAAAAGGCATATGATAATGCGGTTGAAAAAATCAAAAATTATCAACGAAGGCTTATACCGGGCAGTGAAGAATATGAATTAATTTTTACTAAACTTTACGAAGAAGAACTAAACAAAAGGGGTTAATATGGAATTGCATGATATATGGCTCTATTTTGCAAATGGACTTTTTTTAAAAGCAAAGGGCTTTGGTAAAAAGGGCACAGCTATTGGTGAAGTAGTATTTAATACTTCAATGACAGGATACCAAGAAATTATAAGCGATCCAAGTTATGCAGGACAATTTATTGTCTTTTGTATGCCAGAAATTGGTATTGTAGGTTGTAATCCGCAAGATATGGAATCACGCCAAGCATTTGCAAAGGGTGTGCTTATTAGGAATCTAAGTAAAATAAGCTCAAATTTCAGAGCAACACAGGATCTACATGCATTTTTTGCTATGCAAAATCTTATGGGAATTTGTAATGTTGATACACGTGGTATTGTCAAAATGCTACGTGATAATGGGGCTATGATGATGATAGCTTCAAGCCAATTACAAACTAAAGAAGCATTGCAAGATATGCTTTACAAAGCAAAAAAAATAGAAGAAATTAATCATGTTGCAGAAGTAAGCACAAAAACTTCTTATATACATAATGAAGGAACTTTTGATTTTACACATTTTGATTACACTAAACTCCCTTATGATACCAAACATAAAAAACGTATTGTTGCAATTGATTATGGTATAAAACGCAATATCTTAAATGAATTAAGTGCTGCGGGACTTTTAGTAGAAGTTGTGCCATATACTTATCAGGCTGATATATTAATTGAACGTTATAAAAAAAAGGAGATTGGCGGAGTATTCCTTAGTAATGGTCCCGGAGATCCTATATTATTGCAAGAACAAATCAACATGATTAAACAGCTTATTACCGCAAAGATTCCAATCTTTGGGATTTGTTTGGGACACCAGCTTTTAAGTAATGCACATGGTTATGCAACTTATAAGCTTAAGTTTGGGCAGCACGGGGGCAATCACCCTGTAAAAAATATGCAAACAAACACACTTGAAATTACAGCTCAAAACCATAATTACAATGTGCCAGAATCTATTGCAGCAGTGGCGAATATTACACATCGCAATCTTTTTGATAACACAATCGAAGGAGTTTATTATAAAGATTCCCCAATATTTTCAGTGCAACACCACCCAGAATCAAGTCCGGGACCACGCGAGGCAAGCAAGCTTTTTACTGCCTTTGAGGCAATAGTAAGCCAAACTATATAACATTCCCATGCCTTGTAGCAGGCAATAGAATATGCAAACAATAGCAATGAATAATTTATAATAAAGGAATTTTATGAAAATAATCATGCGTTATTTTTCTGCTTTTATATACCAAGTGCGTATAAACATTGCACTTTTTAGCATGGTGGTATGTAGCAGCATTATTGTGTTATCCCAACTTGTTTATGGTTTTGAAGATATAGGTGCAAAATTGCAAAATATTGCCAATAAGGCACGTGAAAATGGATTAAAGCCAACACCAGAAGGAGCACAATTAAGCACATTGCAACAAAGCATGTTTGATAAAAAGGCAGATTTTAATTTTTCAGAAGCACAACTTGAACTTGGCAAGATTCTCTATTTTGATCCTCGTTTAAGCAGTGATGGTATGCGTTCATGCAATTCCTGCCACAATATTAGCATGCAAGGCACAAGCCCTCTTGATAAGAGCCAAAATAATCCATACCATCTTGATGTGCCAACAATCTTTAATATGCTTTTTAATGATGTTGCATATTATAAAGGCAGTATAAAACGGCATGATAAAACAGATATAAATACAAGCAGTTTTTTATCAAAAAATATTACTGCTAGAGCAGTTTTACATGCATTAAAAGCAGAAAATGAAATGCATGCAAATATGCAAAAAAATATTCAAAG
>JARHZY010000131.1 GCA_029264655.1 Helicobacter sp.
GATAATGCAACGCAAGAGATAAAAGAATCAATACCAAAACAAAAAGAATCTGAAAATGCTATGACAAACAATGCAGATTCTCTACCTTTTGCTGTAAGCGAAGAAGAGTTACCTATATTTGAAACCAATACACCAAAGACAGAAGATAAACATAGAGTTGTTGCCACTAAAGAGAAAACACAAATAAACAATGAAGCTTTAGAATCTAGTGCTACTAATATTGTGCCTAAACGCATTGATAATACAGAAACTTTAAAGAATCTTGATACAGCTATGCAAAAATTTAAGGATACTACAGATGATATTACAAAGAAAGCAAAACAGGATAATGAATGGGGGATTAATAATGAAATAAAAGCACCACAGATACCAAATAAGCAACATGAACTTCAAAAAGATGGAGTAGCACAACAAAATCAAGTAACTAAAGCTACAGATAATGCACCCCAGCAGAATGTAGCAAATTTTATGATTTCTCTTAATGTTTTTAGTCAAGAAGAAAGAGCAAAGCATTTCCAAGATGAAAGTAGCAAAATAATAAAAAATACGCCATATACAATTGGCATTGTGCCAACAGATAAAGGATTATATCGCGTTGCTTTGCGTGGTTTTAAAACATATGAAGAAGCAAAATCCTTTATCCAGCAACACAATATCACAGGACATGTTGTTCCAGAAAATAAATAGAGTATAGTTTTGTTGTTGTATTAAAATGCAATTTCAAATAATTTTATTATTTTTCAAAAATAAGCAAATACTTGTGTTTCATAAAAGTATATTGCTTATGAGTATAAATTATATTATTCTTAAAACAAATGCCAGCATTATATAATTTTACATAACGATTAAAGAAACTATAATTAGGCAAGACAAGTTAGATTAATTAGCTAAGCCAATATAACTAGCTTTATATAGAATATTATGCTAGAGTATAATTATAATAGTGCATACTATTTAATTTTATGGATTTTATAAAAATTGCAAAACATAGAACAATAGGTAAAACAAAGAGATTGTTTAGACTAATTTTTGATACTATCTTATAAGTTGAGATAATATAGCAAAAATAGATATTAAAAATAACAATAATTAAAGTGTGTGTTTTATTGTGAAAGCAATACGAAATGTTACAATCTATACATATACTCTTGCTACTCTTTTTGATACTGCACAAACAAGCTCATAATTAATCGTGCCAATATGCTTTGCTAACTCATCTACGCTAAGCTCATTTCCCAAATCATCATAGCCGAATAATACCGCACAATCCCCAACTCGCACATTTTCAATATCACTTACATCTACCATGCATTGATCCATGCATATATTGCCTACTACTTTTGCTCTTTTTCCATGTATCAATACTTCTGCTTTATTTGAAAGCAACCGCATATAACCATCAGCATAACCTACAGGCAATGTAGCAATTTTTGTCTTTTTATGTGTTATAAATGTGCCGCCATAGCTTACGCGTTCATTCGGACAAATCTCTTTAATATGCACAATATGTGCTTTAAAGCTCATGACTGCTTTTAATGTTAAGCCTTGCATATCCATTGTAAAAGCTGGTTTTAAACCATATGCAATAATACCTAAACGCACCATATCTAAATGTGTTTGCTTAGCATTTAAAATGCTTGCACTATTAGCACAATGCAGTAAAGTATCATGACACTTTGGTAATAATGCGATAAAAGAGCAAAAACGTTCATATTGCATGTGTAAGTAACCCAAATCACAATCAGCACTTGCAAAATGTGTAAAAATACCTCGTATATGAATATGTGAGAGTTTTGCTATTTCTTGGATTTCTTGCATACTTTTTGTATCACATTGATAACCTATGCGATTCATACCTGTATCAAGTTTAATATGTATAAAAGCTTGTTTATTTTGTGCTTTTGCACTCTGATTTAATGCTTTTGCCATTGCCTTATCATACACACATAATTCAATATCATGCTTAATTGCTTCATGGATAACCGAAGGTGGTGTATAGCCTAAAATAAGAATCTTTGCTTGTGGTAAATGCATACGCAATTCCATAGCTTCATCAAAGGTTGCCACACCTACTTGATAGATTCCATGTGCCAATGCAAGTTTGCCCAATGTTAAAGCACCATGCCCATACGCATCAGCTTTTAAAACAAGCATAAGATGGGTATGTAATGGCACATATTGTCTTATAAGCTTTAGATTATGTATAAAATGCTCTGTATGAATATGTGCATAGACATAACGTTTTAAATCTTTATGTGCCATATTATTTCTTTCGTTAGTTATTATTAAAATATTTCTTGTATGTAATTTTACTTGAAACTTTGCCAAATGTTTCTAGTTTATTCTTGTTTTTATCTTTTTTATAGGTTTTGTGTTCTTTTTGCTATATAGCTAGAATGAGTATCAAGTGTTTTGTTTGTTGATGGAAAAAGTATTAGATATTTTAAATAAGTGTAAAGCATTAAGATATGCTATTAATTTCTTTGATATCGTAATGTGAATTAAATATACTTAATGACTATCATTTTTTTGCCTAAAATCAATAAAATATGTTAGAATCTAAACTTAATTTGCGATTACATAAGGATAACAAATGAAAAAGACTATTAAAAAAGTCGTATTAGCCTATAGTGGCGGACTTGATACAAGCGTAATATTAAAATGGCTTGGTGATAATTATAATTGTGAAGTGGTAACATTTA
>JARHZY010000093.1 GCA_029264655.1 Helicobacter sp.
TGCTTTCTTAAATATAATGTTATGTTTTAGAATATAAAATATTTTATTATGATGTATGCTCTAAGATTGCTTGTATTTCTTCTTTTGTGATTTTTTCTTGTTCTATAAGTGTGGTAGCAATTTGTGTTAGATCAATATCTTAGAAATAGTGCATTTATAAGATTCTGTGGTATAATATGAAACCAAAACTATCATAAGGAATTTCATTATGAATGGCATAAATAAGAAAGCAAGCATGCTTTCAACATCCGTTCTTCTCATATTACTTTGTGTATTGGTTATTACTGGGATTTATACTTTTATTAATGCTAAAGGCACATCATATTTAAGTAATGATTCCACTGCTTGCAATAATTGTCATATTATGAATGATGTATATCATGATTATACAAATAGCGTGCATGCCCGCAAGGTAAAAGGTGAGCCACGTGCAACATGCAGTGATTGCCATTTACCTCATAGTTTTGTGTCAAAATGGATTGCAAAAGCTGAAAGTGGTATTGGGCATGCTTATTCCTTTACTTTTAAGCTTGATTCTTTGCCGACACATTTAAGTGCAACAGAAAAAAGTAAAAAGATGATACAAGATAATTGCGTGCGATGCCATATTGATAGTGTTGGCGTTGTTGTTAATCCAACCACAAAGAGTGGGCATACTGATAGTGCATTACAATGTGTTTCATGCCATAAAAATGTAGGTCATTAGTTTTATTTTAGTAAAGGGAGAATGTAATGAAAAAAAAGTTTGTTTCTATTGGTATTGGTGTTGTTGTTCTTATGCTTATTGGGCTTATATGGCTTAATTTAGATATTAATGAAAAGCAAGTGCAAGCAAATGCTGTAGTTTTATCAAAGCAGGTTGTTGAGCTTAGTGATGATAATCCCACTTTTGTGCATTGGGGTAAGAATTACCCGCAATATCTAGATATGTATCTAACTGTTGAAAAAGAAGCACCAAAGGCTACAGAATTTGGTGGTAATTTTGCATATAGCAAACTCATTCGCTACCCACAGCTTACAGCCTTATGGGCTGGCTATCCTTTTAGCCTTGATGCCAATGAGGAACGCGGGCATTTTTGGATTCAAGTAGATCAAATGGATACGGCAAGAAACAATAAAGATTTTTTGAATGCACATGGTTTTCCTAAATTTGGCGGACAACCTGCAGCATGTATGAATTGTCATAGTGGTTGGTCTCCCTATCTTTATAGGGTTGTATCTAAAGGGGATTGGGTTGCATTTAACTCTGCTAAGTATTGGACAATGATTAAGATGATACCAGCGGTTGGTGGTATTCAAGAGGGGAGTAACGCACATAGTGGTGTGCATGGTGGCAAACGCATGGGTGTAACATGTGCTGATTGCCATAATCCTGAAGATATGAGTTTGCGGCTTACAAGACAAGCGGCTATCAATGCACTTGTTGCACGAGGATATAAAGCAGATCCCATAAAAGGTATTGAAGCAACAACAGAAGAAATGCGGACACTTGTTTGTTCTCAATGCCATGTTGAGTATTATTTTAAACCAACAGGCACTAAAGTAAAAACTTTTGGTGAAAGTATTGCTACAGATTCTACAAAAAAATGGTGGGATGGCACACAAAAAACTTATGATGAATATGATAGTTGGAGAGATGGTAATAGTGCAACTGAAATAGAAACAGATGGTATTGAGCTTACTTTCCCATGGAGAGGATGGGATAGAGATAAACCTTTTAGAATTGAAATGTTTGATGATTATTATGAGGCGGTGAGAGAGAATTTTCCAGCGGATTGGATTCATAAAGATACAAAAGCACCAATGTTGAAAATCCAGCACCCAGAATCTGAACTTTATAGTGGTGGCGTTCATGCAGCAAATGGTGTGAGTTGTGTAGATTGCCATATGCCTTATGTGCGTAAAGGTGCAGTCAAAGTAACACAACATAATGTAACTTCACCTTTGCAAGATATTAATGCATCTTGTAAAGCATGCCATACAAGGCAAACAGAAGAGTTTTTAAAAAATCAAGTATTAGATATTCAAAAAAGTGTTGCATTTGATTTAAGAACAGCAGAATACGCAATTGTAAGTCTTATACAAGATACAAAGAAAATGCGTGAGTTATTGGGCAATATGCCACAATACCAAACTAATGGCAAGGCTGATGAAGCAAAAATATCAAAAGTATTGCATAATGTGCTTGAATTACACAGAAAAAGCTCTATGCGTGCAGATTTTGTAGGTGCTGAAAATTCTACAGGATTCCATAATCCACGCGAAGCAAGCCGTATGTTATTGCAAGCAGTTGATATGGCAAGAAATGCACAGGCAGAACTATTAAAAATTGCACTTGATAATGGAATCAAAGATTTTAAGATTTCAAATTTAGGTTTTGAAGATATACAAAAACTCAATCCGGGTGAGATTCAATATAAAGTTGATATGAATGGGCATAAAAAAGGTGATAGATATTACCATCAAGGCATTAATAATGCACCACCAAAAGAAATGCTAGAGCTTGATAGCAACATAAAGCCCTACAATTATATGGAAATAGATTCTTTAAAACCTATGGGTGCTAAAACAATACAAGTCAGCCATTAATAAAGGGATAGTGATTTACATAAAAAGTTCAACTTTTTATGTAAAATTTCTAATTGCAAATAGCTTCAATATATCTTGCAGGATAGTCAATAGCTAATTTATGTTATAGCATTGTGAAAATATTTTATTATTAAAATGCCTAAATAGTAACATATAGCAAATTCACTTTGATTTGGCATTAATATGTTCTGTGTTAATATTATCTAAGCATATTAGCATTACTATTAGAAATGCTATTTTTTTGAAAAATTATATTATATTCATTCTTTTTATCAAATTTTTATTGGAGATTAAAACAATGCAGTAAAAAATGAAAATGAAGTGAATGCTATGGCATATTTTAAAATTTTGTAATATTATAACCCCATTGTTTAATCTTTTATTAAAAAGCATAAATCTAAACATTCAAATGTAAATACTATTTTTTATTTTTATTATTTGGGAATTGTATCTACTTGCAATCCCTACAATATGGTATTTTTAAAGCTTTATGCTATCGATAGAGTTTCTTTATTTTTTAATGGTTTATCTTGATAGTGAATTTTTCACAAGATATTTTATTTATTGCTATAATCCAAAGCTTTTATATTAAGTATAGTTCTGCTAATTGTAGCATTCAATATTGTGTTGCCTAAAAAACAATATTTTTTAGATGAGTTTATATTAAAAGTTAAAAAATAAAAAATATGATAACATTTGCTAAATATCTACTTTTTCATTGAAATGCATTATAGAATCTATTTTATCTATGCGTATATACCTTAGGTGTAAGATTATTGAATTATAGAAGAGAAAAGCAATATTCACTTATCTAGAATAGGGTTTTTTATTTTAGAAGCAATAAGTTATTATGTAATTTTTGATATTTAGTTTTATTCATATATTAAAGTTTGTAAAATATCTACTTTTTCATTGTAGAGAAATAATAGTTTATGTTTTAGATATAAGTTTTAACCCAACAACACCTATAAGCACAAACGCAATAAAAACAATCTTTAAAAAGCTTATTTCTTCTTTATAAATAATAAAGCCCATAAACGTAATAAGTAAAACACCTGCACCAGCCCATATAGCATAAGCAATGCTTAAATCAATACCTTTTAAAGCATTCCAAAAACATACAAAAGAAATTACAAAAGCAATTGCAAATAAAGCACTAAAGAAATGATTATTTGTTGTTGAAGCTTGCTTTAAAGCAGTTGTCCCCAATGTTTCAAATAATATTGCTACAAATAGAAAAATCTAAAATTTCATATTAATACCTACTAGTAAATAATATAATTATATAAAAATATTATTGAGATTATATATAATTAAAAATTTCAATAAGAAAAATTTTTAGACTACATGGTTTAATATTAAAACTATTTTATAGAATCTTTTATTATACTTTTTATACTAAATAGCATTATTGCTTTATCATTGCAAGAAAGCATATTATCTATATTGACTCTAAAGTTGTTATAGATTCTTTTGGTATTATACAAATATGATAAAATAGTATAAAATTATATTGGAGTGTATCTCAATAATTATCTTTATGATTTAGAGATTCTATATTTTGTAGGATATGGTATGAGGTGAAATGAGACTTTTTAAATGTAATTATCAACGTATGCATACGCATGGTGTGCGTTATATTTTTGCACAGAATATACAAGATGCTAGGCATAAAATGGCACAGAAAGCATTATTTGTTACCAATATACATGAAGTGCGTTTTTTTATGCAATATGGAGGGAAAGCACAAGAGCTAGAAAGTATTTTTTGGCAACTTGGATTTGGGTATGCATCAGGACTGCATCTTATTGTGGTTATGCAATCTATAAAAGAAGGATTGTATTTTAAAGATAATATTGCTTTATTGGAATCTATGATTTATGCCTTACAACAAGGCAATACACTCTCAAGTGCTTTAGAAAAACATGTGCATTTATGTGGCAATTTGGTATTAGCACTTTTTGCAATTGGCGAAAAAAGTGGCTTTTTGCAGGAGACATGTGAGCTATGTGCAAAAGAGATTGCACAAAAAAATGAATATATGCAATCATTGCGTAAAGCCATGATATATCCCTGCATACTTGCCTTAACTTTCCTATGTGTATTCTTGATACTTGCATTCTTCGTGATTCCAGAGTTTGCACAAATTTATAAAGATTTAGGTGCAAATCTCCCATTAAGCACAGACATTATCCTCACATTATGTATATTTTTGCAGGTTCATATTTTTGAGATTTTTGCGTGCATTGGAGTTTTTAGTCTTTTATGTTATATCTTATTGCGACAAAAGGTATTAAAAGATAGAATCTTGTTGCATTTGCCTTTTTTTAATAATGTAATGATTGATTATCAGTTGTATATATATTTTTTAGGTTTGCATTATTTTTTAAAAAGTAAAATTTCTTTTATTGCAAGTATTGAGCAATGCAATGCTTTACTGCATAATAGTATTTTACGACAAAAATTTATGCCATTAAATAATATGTTGCAAAATGGCATACCTCTTAGCCAAGCCTTTAAATTACTTGATTTGCAAATTGCCAATATTGCACTTTTACAAAGTGGGGAGCAAAGTGGCATGCTTGATAAGACATTAGAGCTTAATGCTATATTTTATAAGCAACGTTTTATACAATCTTTGCAAACATTACAAATACTCATGCAACCTTTTGCAACTATGGTTATTGGTGTGCTTATTGCATGGCTTGCATATAGTATTGTAGCTCCAATGTGGCAACTTTTAGAGATTGCCATTTAAATAGCTAGATTCTAATGTAGGCGATTTTCAATGCGACCTATAAGGATATTATCTTGCATTTGTGTAATATGCACATTGTAATATCCTGTGCCTGTATAATCACCATCGTTAATAAGAATTTCCCCATCAATGTCTTTTGCCCATCGTATATCTCTTGCGCTATAAAAATGCGGACTTATTGCACTTTCTCCTTCAACAATGCATGGGATATGTGTATCTAGCATTGTTGCAAAATGTTGTTTATCAATCTTTGCTAGAATCTTTTTAACTTTATTAATACGTTGTGTGCGTATTTTTCTTGGAATTTCTGTGAGCATACCTGCTTTTGTGCCTTCTTCTTTAGAATATTCAAATACATTTAATCTATCAAAACGAAAAGATTCTAAAAATGCACATAATGCATCAAAATCGCTTGTAGATTCTGTGGGATAGCCAACAATAATGCTACTACGCACAAAACTATTTGGTATTTTACGCATATGTTCAAGTAGCTTTATCATATCTTTTTCGCTACGTTGCATATGTGCTAACACAGCTTTGGCACTATGTTGGATTGGCATATCATAGTAGTTTTGAAAAATATGTGAATTTGCAATACCATCTAAAAGCTCTATATCTGTTGAACTTGGATAAAGATAAAGTATGCGCGCACTTTTAATAGCACCTTGTGCTTCTATGGCGTTAATGAGCTTTAAAAGCCCATCTTTTATGCCCTTATCGCGTAAAAATGAACTTGTATCTTGTGCAATAAAACTTATGTCTTGATAGCCCTGTTTTGCAAGCGATTCAATTTCATGTAAGATAGAATCAATGCTGCGGCTTTGTAGTTTTCCTTTAAAACTAGGAATAGCACAAAATGAACATTGTTGGTTGCATCCCTCACTAATCTTTACATATGCGTGGATTTGCGAGCCCGTTACAACACGTTGTTCGTTTTGTTGCAAATAAACATTATCGCGAATAACACCTGTTTTATTAGCAATCATAGAATCAATATGATGGTAATCACTAACACCTGTGAGAATATCAATTTCTGGTATCATTTCCTTAATCTCTTTTGCATAACGTGCGACAAGGCAACCACTTGCTACCAATAAAGCACCCTTTTTCCGTCTTTCTAATGCTTCAAAAATATGCCCTAAACTTTCTTTTTTAGCTGCTTCAATAAAACCGCAAGTATTAATGATAATAACATCTGCTGCTGATAAATCCTGTGTTATTATATAATCTTGTAGTCGCCCAAGCATAACTTCAGAATCTACAAGATTCTTAGAGCATCCAAGTGATACTATATGTAGTTTTTTCATATTTACATTATCCTTTTACTTTTTCTAAATATTATAGGTAATACACAAACTTTATATATGAATATAAAAGAAACTTTATACTAGATTTTAGGAGATATGGCAAATGGATTTCTGTGTTTTTATGAATACTATAAATATTTTTTTATGCATTGATTTTGCCAATATCCACTATAAATTAAACTAAATTTCAGATTGTTTATATAACTTTTTAAGCTTTGGGATTCTATAATTCGTGTTTCTAATTTTTAAATATCAAACTTATTGAATATAAAGAAGGTTATATGGAAACTTTAGATATTGCATTAATTGTATTTTTGTTATTTGTTGTTATTGTTGGTTTAGGTAGCTATATTTTTTTTGTTTATAAAAATAAGTAAAAGATATATAAGGAGTAAGATATGTTAGTACATATATGTTGCAGTGTAGATAGCCACTATTTTTTGAGCGAATTGCACAAAATATATCCAGATGAGAATCTTATAGGTTTTTTTTATAATCCCAATATCCATCCAAAAGAAGAACATGATTTACGCTTACAAGATGTAAGACGCAGTTGCAATATGTTAAATATTGAATTGATTGAGGGTGAATATGATACACAAGTGTGGTTTGATAATGTTAAAGGTTTAGAAGATGAACCAGAAAAAGGTAGTCGTTGTAATGTATGTTTTGATACACGGCTATTAAAAACTGCCCAACTTGCAAAAAAAATGCAGATTCCCAAATTTACAACAACGCTTTTAAGTAGCCCCATGAAAGAACAACAAATACTCTATACACAAGGTGATGTTATTGCAGCAAGCAATGATTTAGAATTTATTAAAATTAATGTGCGTGCAAATGGTGGTGTGAATAGACAAAATGAGCTTGCAAAGGCAGATAATCTTTATAGACAAAATTATTGTGGTTGTCAATTTGCACTTACACAACAACGCACAAAGCAACAAAAGATGGCATTTGAAATGATGAGTAATATTGGTGGTCAAATTTTGCCTGCAAGTAATGAATCGCGTAAAAAAATCTTTCGTCATCGTGATATGCTAGAAGAGCAGGGAAAAGGATATATTTTAACACAACAAGAACACATTGTGTGGAGGCTATTAAATAGTAAAATATGGCATAAAAAAGAAGTGATAGCCTCATATATTCTTGCACGTTCTACTTCAAAGAAAAAAGTAAAAAGCAGTAAAATTACATGGATAAAACCAAAAATTAATAATTTTTATCAAATTTTTCAAACGCAGTTATATATGCTTACCGCAGGAGAAAAAGTAGCATTTCTTGAAAAAAAAGAATATATATATAAACAAGATTCTACATTATTAATTGGTTTTTCACAAAAAGATGATAGTATATTTATAGATATACATACATTAAATTTTTTCTTTGATACAGCATATGTAAATGTAAATAACATGGTAAAAAATCCACCACAATATACACAAGAGATGCATTTACGTTATGCTTTATGTGGTATGGAAAGTGTAAATCCTATTGTTGTGCTTGATACACAGATTCCATATGATATTACTATGGAAATACAAAGTATATTGCAAAATGAACGTAGTTTTGTAATTTTTGAGGAGATGTAGGTAAGCGGTATAAATTATGTGTGGTTTATGGTATTTCATGAGAGAGCACATTTTATAGGAAGTTTTTTGGTAAAAGGCAAGTCCTAGAATATGTAAATATAATGTGTAAAAATTATACATATATAGTATTTTATGTGTATTAATTGCGGTATTTATTGGGGCTTTAGTGTTATAATCTAATTCTAGACTAAAATTTTGCATGAGGATAAAATATGGTAACTGCAGACATGTATAATTTGGATCTTCAAGATACGGCAAGTAATTTTGAAGTAGTGTCGCAGGATTGTGATTTTTATGCGGAGCTTGAAGCAAAGCTTATTACGCCCTTGTTGTCGGGGACTGCATACCATGTTGCTATCCAAGAATTTCAACCACTCATGGCAAGCTCACTTTTAGCACGTTATAATGAGTTTGGTTTATCACAAGAAATGCAAAGGGGTTATCGCAATGATTATAATGTGGTATTCCAACCTTATGTTATAAGCTTTGATTTTCATTATGATTATGGATTTTTAGATAATTTGCGTATATTGTTCGGGCAAATGCCACATAAGACTTATTGCACTAATGATGCAATACATTCACTGAAAGATTTGCGGCATTTTGATATGTCATGTGTTGTTTTTGGGGATTTTGATGTGGAATATATAGAGCGTGAAGGTTGGTATGGTATTAAGCATTTTTATCTTGAAACTTTCCAAACCATCCCCTTAGAATATTCTCGTTTGCTTGCACAAAAGCTAAACCGCGTTGCTTCTTATTTGTATTTTTCTTTTGTCGATTCTGCTCAAACGCATATTGTTGGTGTGTATTCTGATTTTAGAGATTATAGTTTAAATTATTATAATACGGAAATGGAACGTAAAGTGAGTCGTTTGATAGCAAATACAAAACGTGCTACATTTGCAACCTATCAAGTTGATCCATTAAGCCCTATGGCACTTTTCTATCGTTTGCGTTCTTTTTTTCTAGTGCGAGAAAAAGCAGAGGAAAATCGTTATGCTTTTGTCGTATTTTTGAGTGAGGAAGAAATAAGTCGTATTGCAAATATCCGTGCGTATGCAAAGGCAGAATAGTTATAGCTAGTATATGTTATAACATTATAATAATATAGGCATTTTATATATTTCTAATTTATTTATCTTAATAATACAATAGGCTTTGTTAGTAGATTTTGTAAAGATAGTTATTTGATAAAATGGCAATGAGAGAAAATATTTGTGATTTTATTATTAAAAACATATTTGTTAGCTTTGGCTATAATATATTAAGAGAATAAACCCAAGTAATTTTAAAGGAATGATATGTATGCAGAGATTGATTTTTTGAAACTAGCAAAATATTCAAAACCGGGTCCCCGCTATACAAGCTACCCAACTGCTAATGAATTTCGTAAAGATTTTAATGCTACAACCCTATTAGAATCTTTACATCGTGCTGATTCTAACTATCACGATAAAGGGCTATCACTTTACACACATTTACCATTTTGTAAGAGTGCATGCTATTTTTGTGGGTGTAATGTTATTTATACAAGTAAAGAAGATAAAAAAGAACGTTATATTACTTATTTAGAAAAGGAGTTAGCATTGCTCCAAGATTCTATGGATACAAAACGCGAGGTCGTGCAATTTCATTTTGGTGGTGGCACACCAACATTTTTTGATGCAAAGCAATTACAAGTTATTACAGAAATGATACGCACAACCTTTCCAAATTTTGCAGCAACATGTGAGATGAGTTGTGAGATTGATCCACGCCATTTTAATGAAGAGCAAATGGCGGTATTAAAAACTTGTGGTTTTAACCGCATAAGTTTTGGTGTGCAAGATTTTGATACAAAAGTCCAACAACATATTAATAGAATCCAGCCATTAGATCTTGTTGCAGATAGTGTTGCCCTTGCACGTAAATATGGAATCCAATCAATAAATTTTGATCTTATTTATGGCTTACCTTATCAAAACCAACAAAGTTTCCAACAAACATTAGATTTTGTTGTAAAACTTGCTCCAGAAAGATTGGCAATTTTTAATTATGCTC
The DNA here is from genome assembly GCA_029264655.1 of Helicobacter sp. GTDB lineage: Bacteria > Campylobacterota > Campylobacteria > Campylobacterales > Helicobacteraceae > Helicobacter_A. The sequence continues at coordinate 10,290 of JARHZY010000093.1, forward strand.
ATGTCCCATGGGTAAAAAAAACAATGCGGAAGATAGATGAAACAACTTTGCCAAGCCCAGAAGAAAAATTAAAGATTTTACAGCATACAATTCATTTTTTACATACACATGATTATGAAATGATAGGAATGGATCATTTTGCAAAAAAAAGTGATACTTTATGTTTGGCACAAAATAAAGGTGAATTGCGTAGAAATTTTCAAGGATATACAACGAAAGGTTTTTCACAAACAATTGGCATTGGACTTACATCTATCGGAGAAGGTGTAGATTATTATACGCAAAACTATAAAGATATGGCAAGCTATGAAGCCCAACTTGATAATAAGGTTTTACCTGTGGCACAAGGTATTGTGTTAAGCCCAGAAGATATATTGCGTAAAGAAGTTATTATGGGATTAATGAATAATGCACGGCTTGATTTTAAGGTAATTAATGAGGCTTTTGGGATTGATTGTTTAATGCACTTCCATGACGAGCTTGAAGCCCTAAAACCTATGCAAGACCTTGAATTACTAACAATATTGCCAGATGGGATTCTTGTAAGCCCAACAGGAAAATTACTTATTCGTAATATTGCGATGGTTTTTGATTCATATCTTGTAAGCAATAGCACAAGGCAGTTTAGTAAAACCATTTAAATTGCATATAGCTTTGCATTATTTATTGTTTTGGTAGTTATTATATTGCAAAGCATTTTAAAACTGCTATGTAAAAATATATTTATTTAGTTTTATAGAATCTCATATTTGCAAATAAAACGATTGCCTTGTTGTGTATAAGTATGGAATCTAAAGAGAGTGTCGTGTAGTGAGCACAAATATTCAAGACATTGTTGCATGTTGAGATGAGAGAGAGAAGGTTCTTGTGCAAGTAAATGTAAAATTTTACCACGATAGAGTTTTGCATAATGGCTTATTACTTTTCCATTTTTTTGAAATTCAAAAAAGAAATGTGGTAATGCAGGCATAAAAAGCTTAGTGTAGATACCAGCACGTAAATCAATAATATATGCTTTATCTTGTAATGTATTATGCAATAAGGGGATAAATGGGGCATACACTTCTTTTAATGTGAGATTTTTTGCTTTTGTGCCTTGTTTTAATTTGTAAAATGGGATAGAATCTTGAGCACGTATTACACCAAAAAGATTACTAAAAATAAGCACATTTTGCAAAATAAATTCTTTTGCATTTTGTGGCAATGTGGCAAATGATAATCCTTGGAATGCAACGCCATTATAACGTTCAATAGCATATAATAATGGTGTGGTATCAAGGGTAGCATGTAGTTCCAATAAAATTTTATCGTGAAAACTTTTTGTGCCATATATAGATTCCAATAACGCTTTATCATGATTTTGTAGCAATGCAAGTATAGCTTGATAATAGCATTGCATAATATGGATTCTATGGTCGTTGAGTATATCATTTTGCCATAAAGATTCTAAAAAATGAAGTGATGGTATTGTTTGTAGAGATAAATTATTATGCATTATAACTTTATCTTCGCTGGGACTAAATAAAATACTAAATTGCATACTTTTCCTTTTGCTATAATAGTAAGTTAGGATAGGAGTAATAGGGAGTTTGGGAAAGTAGCATAAAATTTATTTTATGCTACTTTGATTTGCGATATATTGCAAGGAAATTAGGATTTTGTATGTGTCTTTCTGTGTTCAAGTATCATTGCATATACTTGATCTTTTAAATGTAATTTCTGCTTTTTTAGCACCTCAATCTCTTGATTACTTAAATGTTCAATCCCATTTTCTGCATTTTGTATCTTTTGGTCTAGCTCATTATGCTCATTAAAAAGTTTCTCAAAATGTGCATTATGTTGTTTGAGACTTGTAATCTCCTCGCGGTATTCATGAAACATGGTTGCTCCTTGTAATTAAAATTTTCATATTGTAAAATAAAATAATTAATAAGATATAAAATTATGCCACTTCACCTATTCTTTTAGAAATTTGTTGCATATAATGTAATGCATAAGCCCTCCATATAAAAAGCAAACTTAAGCCAAACATTAATGCTTGAAAAACCAAAACACTTTGCTTATGCATAGTTACAAATTCATCACTTAAAATATTTTGTGGCTTTAATATAAATGGCGTGTAATAATAGACAAACAAAATAATAAGGGTGATATTAAAAACTCCCAATAAAAACCAAAATTTTGAATATATAGAGTTTATCTTTAAGTTACAAGTTAATAACCCAATACTTTCATATATTGCTATAACAACCATTAAGAATACAAGATAGGCATTTAGACGCACAAAAATTTTCCCCATAATAAGCCCACTTTCACTTTGTGAAAATGCAGGAATAAATTCATTAATTTTAAAAACTACAGGGGCAGCAAATGCACCGCACGCTATAATACCACCAATACCAACACCAAGCAATAAAAGATAAAAAGAATCAAAGATTCTTAAATATTTGAGAAAGGTTTGTTTGGCTTTTTGTTCATTTGGACAAAACATGAAAACTCCTTGATAAAAATAAAAGAATTATAGCATAGTATTGCATATCTTTACAGCATATACTATTATAATATGCTTATTTTAATCATTAAAAATACTAAAAAATATTATTCTGCATAGACAAAATTCTATTTCAAGACTTACTGGTAACCAAATTACAAACATTTGTAAGTGAAACACATTATATTGAACGTATTGTTGCATTGCAAATTGCTTCACGAAAGATTGCAGAAGCAACAAAGAATATTGGATTATTGCAAGCAAATATGAAAAAA
>JARHZY010000116.1 GCA_029264655.1 Helicobacter sp.
ATAGTATTCAATAAAGAGCAAAGATAAAGATAAAAATAAAAATCCATAATAAAACAAAAATATCTAAAATCTACCTTGTTAATTCCAAAAAAGAATTAAATAAGCTATGGGAGAGATTAACTAAAAACGCTAGAGAGCTTCCTGATGGTATTGACAAAAAGCATGGAAAACCGATATATAAAAGAATAATAGATGATGGGACGCAAATAAATTATAGAGTGGATTCAAGAAGCGGTGGGGCTAAATAACAAAACCCCAAAGACAAATATTAAAATGCACATAGATAAGTAAGGTATGATAGTAGTGTATAAAGTCTTTGAAAAATTTGAAAAAGGTAGTGTAGAGATACTTCCAAAAATATGAAGTGAGCAACACAATAAAATATATAAATATAATATAAAAATGCATTAAAAAATAAGTTAGCCCACCAAATAAGTATTATTTATACCATTTTAGTGGTTTATATTTATCATATTATAAAAATTTTTGCAAAAATTATGTAGGCTAATAGAAAAACCTGTTGTTATGTAATACTGCAATAAATAAAATAGTAAAAGTGGGGTTTATTATAAAAAATCATTATGTTTCCCAAATAGCATACATTTTATCATTGTATTATATTTATATTTTATGTTTCTGTAGTTAAGGTTTTATTTAGAATCTATAGTTAGTGTAGCCATATAAAATTATTATGTTATGGTATTACAATATTCTATAATGATAGTATATCTTTTACGCGAAGTCCATGTTATTAAGCAAAAATAGGTTATCAAATAACATGGAATCTTATTTAAAAATTTCGATAATCAATTAATTTGCATTAGCCAATATATTATTTGCTATAACATGAAGATGATAAGCTTCATATCGTATCATTTTAAATGTTTGGCTTTGTCCATATTTGTGGCATTCTGGAAGTTTTAAACATTCTTCAAGCACTCTCGCACTTTCACAGATTCTGTGGAAATTTGCATGCAAAATTGCATATAAATCCATGCGTTCAGTTTCTGTTGTGATGCTTTCTTTTGCAACATCTTGTTCAATATCTCGTGCCTGTAAGAGTAATTCTTGGTGGTATAATATAGCTTTATGACGCATCTCTTTTAATGTATATGTTATTTCTTTATTGTTATACACATAACGAAATATGTCTTCTATTACTCTTATACCCTCTTGCAAGCGATTGATATTTGCATCTAAGATTCGCACTATTGCCTGTGTATTCATAAAAACTCTTTGTAAAAGCACATAAAAAAGGAAGTGGGGGACATAAAGCCCCATAAAAAGAAAGTAAAATAAGAAGTCTAGCTAAGATATTAATCTCTGCTAAACCCTAATATTTGCAATAATGCTGTAAAGATATTTAACACATCAAGATAAAGTGAGATTGCTGCAATAATAGGATTATCATAGCGACCTCTTACAATATTTTGTGTATCATAAGCAATATATAGGCTAAATATAAGCACTACTGCACTTGCTATTGCAAACTGGAACATTGGACTCTTAAAGAAAAAATAATTTAAGAGAGCAAAACCAATTATAACAAGGACTGAATAAAAGAGTGCAGTGCCCATATTTGCTAAATCTTTTTTTGTTTTTAAAGCGAAAAGACTCATAATGCCAAAAATAATAGTAGTCATAGCAAGTGCTTGAGCTACAATCATACCACTTTTTGCCATTACAAACGCTAAAAGAGGCACTAAAGCAACACCGCTAATGAAAGCAAATGCTGCAAACACAACAAGGTTAATACCCGGCTTATTTTGCACAAATCCTAAACCAAAAATAAGTGCAAGTTCAAGTATAAAAATTGGTATTCTATACTCTACAACTAGTAAAGGGTTTTGCATACCAACTAATGCACCTATTGTTGCAAGAAGCAAACTTCCTGCAAAAAACTTATATGTTGTCTTCACAAAATTCACAAGAGCAGTATCGCTATATGAAGCCTGATAGCTAGTGCCTTGTGCATCTTGAGTATAATTTCTATCGTAAATTCCCATAGATTTCTCCTTATGTAATAAAGAATTTCCAAAATTCTAACCAAAAATTATTAATAAACAATAATATCCATATTTTTACTAAAACATGTAATTATAACAACCTAAAATAGGTATTTAACATTATATTTATTTGTTGCGTTATTATCTTAATTTATTAATTTTTGACACTATTATTACATATGATTCGATATTTTAAATATTTTACATGCTGTTTCTTCATTCTAAGAATGTATAGCAACATACTATCTATAAATTTCAAGTATTTTGTGCTATGTAGTAAGCACAAAGGTTTAGCGTATCTGTAGTATTGTGCTACAATTATAGTTTGTAACTTTATTATAATAATGATTTGGAGTAAAGGAGTGTAATGCAAAAAAACCATTATAGATTTATTGCACTTGCATTAATGGCAGAAAGTTTTATTATTTATGCGAGTGTGCTTGTGAAGCTTACTGATATGCCACCCATGAATTTAGGATTCTATCGCATAGTCCTTGCTCTACCAATATTTTGGCTTATGGCAAATGCACGGAGAAATATTTTTAAAATCCCCTTGAAAGATATAGGTTTTATGATGGGGGCAGGAGTGTTTTTTGCTTTTGATTTACTATTTTTTAATCTTGCATTACGACACACAAGTGTTGCAAATGTCAATCTTTTTGCATCTTTAGTATGTTTTATTCTTATGCCTATTGGTATTTTCTTTTTTAAAGAAAAATTCAAAAAAAGTTTTGTTATTGGAGGAGTTGTTGCATTTTTTGGTATTATTATTTTAGTTGGAGATAAAGGGGAATTAAGCGTGGCAACACCTTTTGGTGATTTTATGGCATTCTTAAGCGTATTGTGCTATAGTAGTTTTTTAGGGGTGATTTATTCATTACGAAAGCAATATGGCACTTTAGAGATTATGTTTTTTGCATGTATTAGCTCTTGTATAGTGCTTTTGGTGCTTGCTTTAATATTTGAGGGTTTTAAGATTCCAAAAAATATGAGCGATTTTGGCATAATTGCTTTAATTGCACTATGCGGGCAAGTGATTGGACAGGGATTTTTTAATTATATTTTAGGTAAGGTAAATACTCAAACTTCTTCATTGTTGCTACTCTTTTCTCCTATTATTGCTGCTTTAATGGGGTTTTTTATCTTAGGTGAGAGTTTGGGTATTTTTGAAATTTGTGGTATTTGCATTATCATTTTTGGCGTCTATTTAGCAAAAAGAGAGAATTATTAACTAACGATATATTTAAATATATTGAAATTCTAAATATAATATTTTCTTTTAATTTCGTATTTAGTAGAGGAATATTCAATGAAAACTAATAGTTTTAGTGTTATAATATTATCGATTATGGCACAAATTGCCACTATTTACTCTAGTGTGCTTATTAAGCTTATGGATATGTCTCCTCTGAACTTAGGGTTTTATTCGATTGCATTCACTTTGCCTCTATTGTGGTTTATGATGCATGCACGCAGAAAGATTTTTAAAATTCCTTTTAAAGATATCATGTTTATAATGTTTGGTGGTATTTTTTGTGCTTTGGATTTATTTTTCTTCAATGTTGCATTACATAACACGAGTGTAGCAAATGTGAATTTATTTGCATCTTTAACATGTTTCATTCTCATACCTATTGGCGTATTTTTTTTTAAAGAAAAATTTCGAAAAAATTTTGGAATTGGTGCAATTATAGCACTTGTTGGTGTTATCATTTTAGTTGGAGGTAAGGGGGAATTAAGCGTGGCAACACCTTTTGGTGATTTTATGGCATTCTTAAGCGTATTGTGCTATGGTTGTTTCTTAAGTGCCATTTATTCTATGAGACAGCGTTATGGTGCTTTGGAAATTACATTTTTTAGCTATATAAGTGCTTGCGGCATGCTTTTTACTTTAGCGTTAATTTTCGAGGGTTTCGAGATTCCAAAAAATCTAAACGATTTTAGCATAATTGTTTTAATTGCATTATGCGGGCAAGTGATTGGACAAGGATTTTTGAACTATATTTTAGGTAAAGCTAACACGCAGGTTTCATCAATTTTATTACTTTTCACACCAATTATTGCTGCATTCATGGGTTTCTTTATTCTTGGAGAAGGTCTAGATAAATCAGAGATAATTGGTATTGGCATCATTATTATTGGTATTTATTTAGCACGAAAGGGGCTTTATTGAATATCTATGTAGCTTAATTAAATTTTAAATTAAAAATGCAATGATTTATTATTTCGGCTTTAGAATTGCATGATGATTTGTATTTTTTTGCCAATACATAACTTTATTTCAATAAGTGCTTGTCATTGCTATAAAACAATAAAATTTTAATTTTAACATCAATCATCTTGACAGAAAACTTTTTATTTCATAGTATTTTTAACGCAGATTCTATGGAAGTTATACAATAATAAATATTTTTTAGCTATAATCAAAATTTTTATTATTTTATAAGGAAATACGATGGTAATGAGAACTGAACAAGTAATTGCAGAAGCATTAGAACGCACAGAAAATGATAGATATAAGCTCTCTGTATTGGTATTTGCACGCGTTAAGGAATTAGGAGCTGGGGCACAACCATTATTAAATTATCCAGAGGATTATCTTAAGCGTATGGAATTATGTGATATTGCATTGCAAGAAATAGCAGATGGTAAGGTAACATTAGCAAATAATCTCTCTATTTAAGCAAAATTTTAATGATGTCGCGAAACGAGGTTTTTTGTGGATTTTTTTAGTAGTTTAGCACAAATTGCAACAATAAAAGAAGCATTAGCGCGTCTAGAGGCTTTGCAAACAATTACACCAAAAATTATTAAAGCACTCGAAGATGCACAAACATACCATGAGGGGCAATTACGTAAAAGTGGGATACCCTATGTTGTGCATCCAATATGTGTAGCTTGTATTGTTGCACATTATGGTGGTGATGAAGCAATGGTTTGTGCTGCTTTATTGCATGATATTGTTGAGGATACATTATGTGAGATTGACTATATTTATGAAACTTATGGAGATGAGGTTGGCACTTTAGTTGATGCTTTAACAAAGATTGTTAAAATCCGCAATGAAGAATTTACTTCAGATACTAATAATGAAAAACTCATAGCACAAGCACTATCTTTCCGCAAAATGCTTATTGCAAGTATAGAAGATCCAAAAGTGCTTGTTATAAAAATATGTGATAGAATGCATAATATGCTTACACTTGATGCATTGAGCACTGCAAAACAAATGCGAATTGCAGAAGAAACACTTGTAGTCTATGCTCCCATTGCTCATAGGCTTGGGATGTCTTCATTAAAGAATGAATTAGAAGATAAAAGTTTTTATTATATTTATTCTGATGATTACAATAGAATACAAGAAGAAAAAAATGTTAAACGACAGGGGCTTGAATTTCGTCTTAATAGTTTTACCCAAAAAATCACTACACTTTTATTAAATAATGGTTTTTTACGCAATAGTTTTGAAATCCAAAGTAGAATTAAACGCAACTATTCTATCCATTTAAAAATGCAACGCAAAGGTATTAGTATGGATGAAATGCTTGATTTACTTGCTGTGCGTATTATCGTAAAAAACCCGATAGATTGCTATCGTGCATTGGGTATTGTGCATATTAATTTAAACCCTATACCATCGCGTTTAAAGGACTATATTGCATTACCAAAAGAAAATGGTTATCAAACAATACATACAACAGTTTTTGATGATAATGCAGTTTATGAGGTGCAAATCCGTACTTATGAAATGCATCAGAGTGCAGAAATGGGTATGGCAGCACATTGGAAATATAAGAGTGGTTTATCACCAAAACTTAATTGGTTAAAAGATATGAAAGAGAGTAGCAGCGTAAGCAAGAGTGCTGAAGAATTTTACGAAATAACACGGAATGAACTTTATCGTGAAGATATTGTTGTATTTAGCCCAGAAGGCAAAACATTTAGTTTGCCTGTTGGTTCTGTGGTGCTTGATTATGCTTATGCTGTGCATAGTGATATTGGGGATATGGCAGAAAAAGCTTTTGTTAATAACCAACGAGTTTCGTTATTGCAAAAATTGAAAAGCGGTGATATTGTAAAAATTGAAAAAGGAAAGGTAGCCCATACGCGTTGCACATGGATTGATTCTGTAAAAACTTCAAAAGCAAGAATCCACATGCGGACAATGTGCCACAATAAAATAAAAGAAATAGATAAAAAAGTGGCAGTTAATATTTTAACAACTATTTTTGATAAGGAACATCGATTTTTTGATGATTTTATTAAAAAATATGCCTTAGAGGAACGTATTGGACAAGCTGCAACTGATTTAACTTTTTTACAAGAAGTTAAAAATGACTTTAAAAAAGAATACCATATTGATAACAGCTTTTTTGCATTTGTGCGTTTTAAGAGTATTGTCCTGAAAGAACAAAAATTTGATAATTTAATTTTACATACCAATCGTAATATTAATGAGTTAATCTTTGATCATTGTTGCCATCCAAAATTTGGCGATTCTATCGTAGCAATAAAGAATGGACAGCGGGCAATTGTGCATCATAAACTTTGCGATAAGGCAAATGAGCAGATAAATCAAGGTATAAACCAACTCTTTGTAACATGGGCAAAACATACAAAAATAAGTTTTCGCATTATTGTTTCATTTGAAAATAAGCAAGGCATGATTGCAGAGTTACTTACAATCCTAGCAAAACATCGCTACAATATAATAAAGGTTGATTATGATGGATATAAAAATAGCTTTTCTCCAGCATGTGAAGTCATTATAGAATCTGACCATTCAGATACAAAAACAATCAAAAAAGCATTGCAAAAAAAATGCAGGATTATTAAATTTATTAATCTTAAAGATGCTTATCAAGAATAACTAATGTAAGGGGATTTTAAGAATCTTTATAATTTCATAGTATCATTATAAAGAAAACTAAAATATAAATTTATAATTAAGGAATATGTGCTATGCAGAGAAGCAATACTAACTCCCAATTACAAGAAAAAGTAAAACAAGCTATGCAAGAAATTGAACGCGGTTGTGTAGAATTTATTGGTAGAGATTATATAGAATCTTTAATAACAAGATTCTATGAAAAAGGAGAGGAATTTATTGTAAAAGCTGGTTTTGATCCAACTGCACCAGATTTACATTTAGGGCATTCTGTGTTATTGCATAAACTTGCAACTTTTCAAAAATATGGTGGTAGAGTAAAATTTCTTATAGGCGATTTTACTGCCACAATAGGTGATCCATCAGGAAAAAGTGAAACAAGAAAACCATTAAGCTTTGAAGAAGTTGCCCAAAATGCAAAAACCTATGAAGATCAAGTGTTTAAAATCTTAGACAGAGCAAAAACTGATATTTGTTTTAATAGAGAATGGCTTAGTCATCTCACAAGTGTTGCTATTATGCAACTTACTGCACAATATTCTGTTGCAAGAATGATGGAACGCGATGATTTTGAAAAACGTTTTAAAGAAAACCAACCAATCTCTATTGTAGAGTTTATGTATCCCTTATTGCAAGGATATGATTCAGTGGTATTACAATGTGATATTGAACTTGGTGGCAATGATCAAAAATTCAATCTTTTGGTTGGCAGAGCTTTGCAAAGGGCATATAATTGCGGTAAGGAGCAAAGTGTTATGACGATGCCTTTACTTGAAGGGTTAGATGGCGTGCATAAAATGAGCAAAAGTTTGCGTAACTATATTGGTGTTACAGAATCCCCAAATGATATGTATGCAAAGATTCTAAGCATTAATGATACATTAATGTGGCGTTATTATGAGCTTATGAGTGCAAAAAGTTTAGCAGAGATAGCACAATTAAAACAAGAAGTTTCTACGGAAAAAATACACCCAAAAGCTGCAAAAGAATTGCTTGCTTTTGAGATTACACAACGTTTTCATAATAGGGAAGCCGCATTGCAAGCCCAAGAAGCTTTTCGTGCAGTTTTTAGCAATAAAGAGATTCCAAAAGATATTATAACAAAGGAAATAAAAAAAGGAGAGTGGGTGTGTAAAGTGCTTGTAGAGCTTGGATTTGTTCCATCAACTTCACAAGCTAGAAGAGATATTAAGGCGGGTGCATTAAATATAAATCAAGAGAAACAAACTGATGAGAATTTTCATTTCTTGCAAGAAGGCACTTTTATCATTAAGCTTGGTAAAAGAAAGTTTGCTAAAATTCTTGTTGTGCATGATTAATATAAGGTAAGATAATTATGAATAAGTTATTTAAGAGTTTAAAAATAGGAAAACATACAATAAAATACCCTATTTTTCAAGGTGGTATGGGTGTTGGTATTAGTTGGGATGAATTAGCAGGCAATGTTTCAAAAGAGGGTTGTTTGGGGATTATTTCTGCAGTTGGCACAGGTTATTATAAGAATATGGGATTTGTTGATAAGATTCTATCAAGCAAGCCATTTGAAGCAATTAATTTTTATAGTAAAAGTGCATTAAATGAAATATTTAAAAACGCACGTAAAATATGTGGCGATAAGCCTTTGGGTGCAAATATTTTACACGCAATCAATGATTATGGTAGAGTAGTCAAAGATGCATGTGAAGCAGGAGCAAATATTATTGTTACAGGTGCTGGATTACCTACTAATATGCCTGAATTTACAAAGAATTTTCCAGAAGTAGCATTAGTGCCAATTGTTTCATCAGCAAAAGCTCTGCGTGTTATATGCAAACGTTGGAGTGAGCGATATAAACGTGTGCCCGATGCAGTTGTAGTAGAAGGTCCTTTAAGTGGTGGGCATCAAGGTTTTAAATATGAAGATTGTTTTAAACCTGAATACCAGCTTGAAAGCATTGTTCCACAAGTTGTTGCAGAATCTATGCAATGGGGGGCTATGCCAATTCTTGCAGCAGGTGGTATTTGGGATAGACATGATATTGATAAAATGCTTGAATTAGGAGCAAGTGGTGTGCAAATGGGAACAAGATTTTTAGGCACAAAAGAATGCGATGCTAAAGCTTATCAAGATATTTTACCAAACATTAGCAAAGATGATATTGAGCTTATAAAATCTCCTGTGGGTTATCCTGCACGTGCTTTAAAGATTGGCGTATTACAACGATTAAAAGAAGGAAATGCTCCAAAGGTGCAATGTATTAGCAATTGTGTTAGCCCGTGTCAAAGAGGCAAGGAAGCAAAAAAAGTAGGCTATTGCATAGCAGATAGTTTAGGTAAAGGGCATTTAGGCAATCTTGAAGAAGGTTTATATTTTAGCGGTGCAAATGGCTATCGTGTGCAAGAGATTCTAAGTGTTAAAGCATTAATCGATGAATTAACAAAACGCTAATTGGATAAATATGCGTTGTATTGTATTTTTTCTTTTGCTTGTAAGTAGCTTGCAAGCTGATACATTACGCATTCTCAATTCTATTCCATTTGGTGCATCAAGCTTGCGTATAGATGCAAACAGAACAATCCAAAGCAAAGAAATTAGTGTCCATAAACTTAATGATACACATACTTTCATAGATATTTATGGTGTATGGGTGCCAACAGGCAGAAAAGAACATAATTTCCCCAATAATACTCAAATCACAATAGCCCAAAACAATAAACAACGTTTGCGTGTGTTGATTACACTTACTGCTAAAACAGAGTTTAATTATAATATCAAAGGTAATTATCTATATATTGCAATTAAAGAAAAAAATACTAAACAAAACATAGTGCCGCTTGCAAGCTCCAAAAAACCCCAGCCACCCAAACCAAAACCTATACAAAAACAAGCGATAAAACAAGCCCCCACAAAACCAATAGTCCATACAAAACAACCAAAACCAATACTTGTTTCTAAGACAACTCCTACAAGTAAAAATCGTAAAAAAATAGTAATTCTTGATCCGGGGCATGGTGGTAAAGATTGTGGCACACAAGGTGTTGCTAAAACTTGTGAAAAACATATTGTGCTTAGTGTTGCAAAACTAACAGCCAAAGAGCTTGATAAACGCGGATATGTTGTTTATATGACACGCAATAGCGATGTTTTTATAGAATTGCAAAGACGCACGGAAATGGCAAATGAAATACATGCAGATTTATTTGTATCAATCCATGCAAACTCTATGCCTATAGGTTCAAGTAGGCAACCAAAAGGTGTGGAAACTTATTTTCTTTCTACTGCACGAACAGAACGTGCAATTAATGCTGCTGCTCTTGAAAATCAAGGTATGGCAGAATATTCTCCAACAACAATTGCCTCATTTCTTACTTCCCAACGCATTATTGCTTCAAATAAACTTGGCATGGATGTGCAAGCAGGCATCTTAAAACAGATTCGGACAAAATATAATGAAAATCTTGATGGTGGTGTGCGAGAAGGACCATTTTGGGTGCTTGTTGGTGCACTTATGCCTTCTATCCTTATAGAGATTGGGTATAATTCACACCCCATTGAAGCCCAACGTTTAAAAGATCTGAATTATCAAGGCTTAATCGCTGTAGGTATTGCAAATGGCATTGATGGTTATATTACAAAAAATCCTTAAAGATTAGTTATTTCCAATAGGTAAAATCGTCTTAAAATAATCAAGTGAGCAGGTGCAATCATCTTGCATAAACTCCTAAATCTTATAGGCTATAAGTTTAAGTAGGAATATGTGGCGGGTATTATGTTTGTATAATCTTTTTTATCAAACTTATATGCTAAAGTATCAGCTATATAGAAATATAATGTATTTAGTCTCTTTAAAATAGTCTATATATAAAAAGCTTTTCTTGTGAATTGTTTTATATAATAATCACCATACTACTATTTATATAAAACAATATATTTGCTTCTTTTAGATTCTAAAGTTTTGAGTATTTGGTAATATTAAAAAACTAAAAAATATTTAGCATTATCTAAAAATCCATGATTTATGTAGTTAAAAAATACATAAAAATACTACTTTATAAAGCAAAGTGTTAAAATTTTTAAATATGCATTATCACCAAAAACCTAAACCCTTTAAGATAAAATATAATAAATCTAGGAAATTTTTGATATATAAATGTTAAATTGCGATATTGATAGCTTTTTATATAAGTGTATAGTAGATATTTTGGCATACAATTTTTAGTGATATGGTATATCATTAATGAAAAAGGCAAATCAAGGAAAGGGTATCATCAAAATATTAATTAAAAAATGTTTTATTTAAATGAAACAATGCAAAATAATGCTATAATAAACTATTCTATGCAACACTTTTAAGATTAAGGGAGAAAAAGAATATGGCTGTGAAATTATTATGTCTTTCATCTGCAAACACAGGACCATTTGCTAAAGCCTTTCTACAATATATTGCTAAGCACGATTCAATAGAATATGACTATGCAGAAATTGAGCCTTATGTGCTTGCTAAGATTCCTATTGCAAGATTATTAACACATTTTTGTTCCCAAACACCAGATTATATAATGTCATTTGATGGGCATTATCGCTATATAAAAAATGATCCAAAAATTCCCTTTATTGAAATGAGTAATTCAGTAGCAGGACCAATTAGAGTAAATCGCCCTTTTCTTAAAACTCCTGTAGAATGGGAAAATCGTGTTGTCAAAGTAGAACCATCTTGGTATAATAGAATATTACCAATAGAAGATAAAACGATTTATAATATGCTTGATTCTTATCGATATGTATATTTGCGTTACCTTGTCGCAGAATCAAAGAAAACACCAATTAGAAAAGAACCTCCATTTGCCTTTTATATTCCAGATTGGAATACACATACAGACGATATATTAAACAATATTTATCGGTATTTAGATTTTTGTCGAGAAGATCGTTGTGGTTTGCATGTCGCATTATCAAAGGCTGTTTTAGATCCAGCTGATTTAAGTTTAGAGGAAAAATATAAAGTAAAAAGAAGAAGTATTGATACAACATTGAAAATTATACATGATGAGATTGAAAAATTTAATAAAGAATATGAAGAAGAAGGGTTGATTGGTAGAGTAGTAGAAAATACCAACTATGAAAAAGATTTATTAAAATATGATATTCGCTTACTCTCTATAGAACCAAGTAGCACAACATGGCTTGAAACGCTTTATATGTTAAAAGTAAAGGGCGTACAATGCAATAAAATACGTCTTGTTTTTGCAAATGGACGTAGATTCCCAGGCACTGATGATTTTGATAAAGCATTACCTGATGTTGAAAAGTATTTTAAAGAAAATCTAATGCGTAGAGATAAAACGCAAATGCTTGGCTATATTTACACAACTACTGATAGATTCTATCATTTCTTGGATTTTCAAGAGAATTTTTCTTTACATATGGATTTTGATAAAATTGCTGATATTCTTGCAAGTGGTGGTAATGTGCAAGCACAATAAAGGTATAAATTGGTTGGTTACTTTTGCGGTGTTTTGTTTGTAAAATAAAGCCCCAACTATTAAACAAACATAAATATTAGAAAATACCTATATCATTTTTATCAATCCAAACAAGCTTAGCTTCATTCCCTGCTTATATCTTTTAGTTCTTTTTGTGGCTTATTATTACCATTTTCTTTGTAAGCAAAACTATATTTTGAATTTGTGATATTAAAATATAGCAAAATGAAATCTTCATTTAATCCTTTAGTATCATTTAAAATACAATAAGTCTCTTTTAAAAATGCTAGCCATTTCATTAAGCTTAAATTCTGCCAAATCTATCGTTGTAAGTATAGATTTGATAGAGAGCATTTTCCATATTGTTAAGCCTTTATTGCGATTATTTTGCAATCCAAACACCAATATAAAATCCTTTTTTATTGCTACATTTAAATTGCAGTATTTTTGCATGTCGTATTGCTTTCAATATCTCTCAATATTATTCATCTCTTTTTTTGCAACTCTTTTGTAAAAAATTCTTTTATATTTCTTGATACTTTTGTATGGAGTGTGTGGCTAGTGGTAAGAACTTATGAAATTTTGAATCTTTCTTTGCTAAATCACCTTTAATTTCTTGATTAAAATCATCAGTTTGCTCTCTCACTTTTTCAAAAAATTGAATAGATTTTTCTTATGTAAATTCTGTAAGGTTAATTGTTTCATCATATCGTTGCAATATAATCAAGTTATTTTCTATCTTCAATACGCTATCATCTACGCATAAAATTTCTTTGAGTTTTTTATGAGTAGTTGAAATATCTGTATAATTTTTCCGCAAATAAACTACAAAGCGTATTTGTTCTTTATTAATATACCAACGCATATATTAAAACACAACTTCTCTTGACTAAAATCTTCATGAAATATATCTATATAATTTTTATCTTTATATACTTGATAATCTTTATAATCGCTTTTAATCTTTCTTTCAATCTTTTTTGTAATCAAACTAAATTGTGTGTGTGGCACCTCATCTTGCCTAGATACTAACTCTAATGCTATGTTTAAAAATTTCTCATCTTCTTTATTAAAAAATGCTTGTAAATCCATTGTATTCTCCTTTTGTCCTGTTAGTCTTTTTACTACATCAGCGTAGCATTCTATTGCCATTCTTAGATTGCTAATCCCACCTACTTCATTTAAAGTAGTTTCTAACCATTTTAGAATCTCTTTTTTATAAGAGATTGATTTAAATCTCACTTCATTATTTTCACTATCTATGAGATAATCCCCTTGTATCCCCCATTTACCTAGACTTTGCTTTGTAGGCTCTCTTGTATGTGGAGCTAGATACACTACTGCAATATTTTCATAAGCTATAGATTCTATCTCATCATTAGAATC
>JARHZY010000170.1 GCA_029264655.1 Helicobacter sp.
CCCTCTATTTTAAATGTATTTTCAAGGTGATTTAAAGGGATTTTAACCCCCATGTTTGATAAAAGATTATAGACTTCTGCTTGGAGTTTCTCATCTTTTTCTGTGTTTGTATCTATCTCAAAATAAAATGGGGCAATACTAGCAAAATTATATTCTAGCATTTTGCTTAAAAGTGGTGTAATGTTTTCTGCTAGAAGTCCTGCATCAAATTCTAATACATTCTTTGTTATGCCCTCATGCACACTCCCTAAAGCCTGTGTGCCATTTTGCACACTATTGCCTGCTAGCACTTGGCTTGTAATGACTTTAGAGATACATTCATCGCTTTGATAGTGGAATAATTATAATAAAACTACAAAAGAATAAATAGTGTATAATGAAAAAACCTAAAGACTATTCCACCCTTTTATTGTGGCTAGAGATAGTGAATATCCATATAAATGGCATTCTTTATCTCTATATTATTTCATATTAGCTATAGTATTCATGCTATGTTGATAATATTATATAAGTTATGTATTTGATTGCAAGATTTGGTATTTTATTAAACTTTATATTATGGTAATTACTATTTATTATTTTAAAATCTTTATGAGTGATTGTTGCTAGGAGTTTTTTTAGATTGGAGTTTTATTTTTCATTGTATTTTACTATCTTTCAGCAGAGCTTCTATTCTTCAGGTTTTTTACTTTTTATTATTTTTTCTGCATGATTGGCGTTAATCTCTAGGGACATAATAGTATTTTAATGGCATTTTATCGAAAGTTTCCTATTTTCATAATATGTTTTTTCAATTACTATCTATTCCATCATTTTGATATGGTTTTTCTATCAAATATTTATCTCTATTAATCCATATTGCATTTATTTTACCTATTTTTATATTTTTAAGTTATTTGTATTGTTGGTGCTTGCTTGTTCTGCATTGCTTTTATTATTCGCTAATTAAACTACATAATATATGGCTTATTATTTAAAACCTATATAACAATTTTTTATTAGAATCTTTGTATGTTAGAGTCTAACTTTTTAGTATATTTATATAATATGTAACAAAATTCTATCATATAAAAGTTTTTTTTAGTATTGCTATATCTTGAATACAATGCTATAGGCATCTATGTTTATTGCCATTAATATCAGATATTTTTGCTTATGATTTTATGGCTTCTTGCCTGCAATACACTTTAGTGTATTTTGTTGTATCTACTATGGACTTATGGAATTTAACAACTTTAGCTATTTTTACTAGAATTTAGTAGGCTTGTAAGTTATAATGACCGCGTAATCGTATGCGGATTGGCTTTGGGGGGCGTTTGAGATTTTTTGCAGATTGTTCTATTGTTTGACGCATGCTGTCATCAAGTGTTTCTGATTTTGTTGATTGTAAAATCTTAATATTATCAACATGTCCATCTGGATATAATATAAACTCAATCAAACCCACACCTTGTTGTTTAAGATATGCTGCAAGTTTTGGATACCCCATTCTATCCGCAGTTTGCTGAAAAACTTCACCATTTAAAAAATAACTTTCAGCAAGATAGTCTTTCTCTTCTTTAGTCATATTTTGCAGCTCTGTGCCATAAAGTTGCAATAAATCATTGTGCACTCTTTGTGGTAGCTTATCAAATGATACATTATCTGCCTGCATTTTAAGATTTTCTGTAAGACTTGGTTGTTGTTTGGCAAATGGATCGAATTTTCCCTGTTCTTGTGGGATATTAAGGCTTTGCAAATCAACATCAATGTTTGGTGCTATTGAGGTGTTTGGTTGTGGTGTTGTTTGTATGCTTGCTTTTTCTTGTTTCGCTGGTATCTTGTTTGGTGTTGTGATTGGTTGCTGGTCTCCTTGCTCTTGTGATTCTGTATTATTTTGTTCTATTTTTTGTAGTTTTTGTGGTTGCAAAACACCGAGTGCAATCGGACGTAATACTGCTTTTTTTTCTGGCATGGGTAGTTGGTAGTAGATAAAAAAAACAATAATATGCACTAACACAGAGAGTGTGCAAGCAAGCAAGAATCTATCTTTATAGATTCTGTATCGTTGCACAACACTTTGCATTAACTACCTTTTTAAAAGAAGTTGCATAAAATTTTGCTGTTTTGTCTCTTTATGCGGTGGTTGATTCTTTGTAGTTGTGTCTGCTTGCGTATCGCATGTTGATAATGTATCAAGTAATGTTATACCATGCGGATTTAAACCTATAAGATAACGTTTATCACCATAGCGGATAAGTGCAACTTTATTTTTAGAGTCAAGAATCTTTGCTTGTTCAAGCACGATATTTGAAGTTTCTATGCCCCTATGTTGCCGTATCTTAATGATATATAACACAATTAAAATAACAATCATAATACCCAACACAAGAAAGTAACGCCATGAGCTTATCTCATAAGTAGATTCTTGTAACATATTTGATGTTTTAGAATCGCGAATAAAAGAGTTTTGATTGGTGGTAGTTATGTTATATATATTATCAAACAATATAAGATAGAATTGCCCATTTTGTAATGATAGAGCTGCACTTTGTATTGGCATATCATTGGGAATTTGTATATATGCATGCTTTAGATTATCATGTTGTTGCAATATAAGCATACCTATTGGCGTATTTATGTTTTGTTGCTTTTTCACTATGAAATCTTTTAGCACAATATATTTATATGGCGTATTTTCTTGTATTTTGGTTGCATTAATTGGATTTATTTCTATATTATTTTGTATTGTTAGAGGCATAATATCTTGATTTGGTGGTGTTATTCCCTGTGTTTTTACAATAAGTTCCAAAATAAATATCATATGTTTTTTATTATGTATGGGTATTGATGGTATTGTATCATTGTTATGTAATATGGTTTTGATAATAGTGTGTTGCTGTGTTTGCTCGTTCATAGCATATACATATGATACTATTATTAGCAAATAAATTAAAAATGCACAGATACTGCGCTGCATAGATATCCTTTGGTATTTTTTATCTATTAATTTTCATGGTCAGATACTTCACGTGCAATATAATAAACAATCGCATTAGAATCTAGAATCTCATTAATCCTTATAGCAAGATTGCGTTCATATACCATAACTTCACCCTTACCAACAACGCGATCATTAACAAATATTTCTACGCTTGCACCTGCTGGCTTTTGTAGGTCAATGATAGAGCCTTTTTCATACTTTAGAATCTCGTGTAAAGGGATTTGTGTTGTGCCCAAATCCGCACTAAAAAGCACATTCATATCAAGCAAACCCTCATAGTTTGCCATCATATCTTCAAGATAAGAAGCAAGCTCTATCTCGCGAGGGGTATGCACTTGTTTTTTATCTAAAATATCATATTTATCTTCTGTTGTATTTTTTTCTGCCATAACTACACTCCGAAAAAATAATACCAATTATATACTAATTTCTTAAATATGTGTTTTGTAAAAGATAAATCAAATGTATATGTATAATGTTTGTTTATATTGTATATAAAATTTTCATTTGCATAAAACTACCCATTCATTGCATCATGTTGGTATTGTTGCCTTATTGAAACCACAATACAATGTAATTTGGGTAGTAAAATTACTATAAAAGTATGAAATCTAATACTAAGATATATTTCACTTGGGTTGAAATTGTATATATAATACTTTATGTATATTGATGATAAATATACACTCTTATTGCCAAAATTACGAAAAATAAAAAGAAAACTTGCATAAAAACAAAAAATATGCAACAATATAGTTTTAATTTCAATTAACTTTAACAGAAAGGACAAATTATGTGGGAAAATCCACTTGATAATATGGAAATTTTTGAAGGTAGCCCAATTCATAAATGGCAAGAAGTAGTATTTAATGCAAGCCGCACACTTGCAAGCAAGGAATTAGAGCGTTTGTTGGAAGAACTCGCACTTTATGAAATGGCATTTGAAGCAGATGAAAAGCCAACTAACCTGCGTGATTTTTTTTATAATGTCCATCATGATGCTGCTTTTAAACAACGTTTTATAGAGAAAAAAAATAGCTTAGCTATTGAATCTATGGCAAAAATTCTTAGTGAAAATGAATAGTGTTGTGCATTATGGGTAATACGATATATGAAAACAATTAGATTTTATTCTATCGCCATTGTATCCTATTTCATAGTTACAATGGCATGCTATGCAAAGGGTATTGCACCTACAATGGAGCTTGATTTGGATTTAAAAAAAGATGAAGTTGTGCGTGCAACAATTAGTGCAGCAAAAGATTCCCAAAATATAGGCACAACAAAAAATTTAACTTTGCGTTGGACGCTTTATCGAAATGAAGGGCTTGTAGTGCTTGTGCGTTATGATAACTATCCCTATCAGTTTATACTCTATAAAGATTACAAACTTAATAGCTGGACGCTTAATCTCCTTGATTCTCAAGGTGTTAATAG
Organism: Helicobacter sp.; assembly: GCA_029264655.1. Lineage (GTDB taxonomy): Bacteria > Campylobacterota > Campylobacteria > Campylobacterales > Helicobacteraceae > Helicobacter_A. The sequence goes on from JARHZY010000170.1 coordinate 4,421, forward strand.
GAGTCCAAACCAACCTCAATTGCGTATAACATTTGTTGGCATTGATGACCCATTTAACGATGAGAAGACAATCGCACACTTACGTTTATATGGATATGGGGATATGGATTTTACGCAAAATTAATATGACTGCTATTATTTTTATTAAACCTTTTCTACATTATTATTTCTTCATAGAATCTTGTATGTAATTACATATAGCAAAGCATATAAAAGAGTAGTTTAGCGTCTAGTCCAAGCATTACTTTCTCCATAAAAATGTAAAACAACAATTTGTTTGCCAACAATAAAACCTTCTAATGAATGGCTACTATGTAACGATTCATCTTGTTTTTGCACAATTACCACAGAATCAAGCATTGCTTTAGGTGATGAGGCATCGCTATGCAATCTCTTTGCATAAGAGAGAGAGTTAAAGGCGTATAGCCCAATTTCATCAACTCCATTTTGCTGGGCAAAATCATTTCTTTTTGCTAATATTGCTTGCATAAGTTCATTTTTCATATCTTTATCCATATTACCTGCAAAAATATTAGAATCTAAAAGCATATAAAATGCCCCATCAATTGTAACATCATGAAAAATATAAACACGTACGCCTGTTTGGCTACGAGAGCCACCAACACTGCCTGCATTCATTCTTGCATTTTTATTTGCAATAGCCTCTTGCATATAGAAATTGCAGCCATCGCAAGCATATTGTAACTCTCCAAGCTCCCAACCCTCTAGACGTTCATCAATAGCCTGTTGCTGTGCATTATTATGAGATACTTGTGATGATGGCACACAACTAGATATCAATATACAAAAACCACAAGCAACAACCAACATAACCAAAAACTTATAATATCGCATTGTAACCCTTTATTTTTTTATGTGATTATAGCGTGTTTGTTGGAAAAAAGAATTTTTTCTTTCCTATAATTTCTATAATATTATTATTTATCACTCTCTTGAAATATATAAATCATTATAATCAATTAAAATTATATATCTCTACTTTATTCTTATTGAAACTTGGATTCTTTTTTGCTTATAAATTATATATTTATAAATTGTAAGGATTATTTTATGAGATTATTATCTTTAGCTTTATGTTTTATGTGTGTAATAGGTTTTTATGGATGTGGTGCTAAAAAGCCAAAAACATCAGGTGTATTTGTTAGCACAAAGTGTGATATGGTATGTAGCAATACAGAATGTAATCAAGTTTGCACACAGGTTGAGGGCACATTAAAACAATCTAAATAATTTAGCCACACTTTTAATTCAACATGTTATACAAGGTTGCTTTTATAATTGCATTTACATGCAAATTAAAATGCCAAATAAGTAGCAATTAATGCATTAACTTCATCTTGAATCTTATGAGGATATATGTGAAATTCTATAAAATTTATGTTGAAATTACTGATATTTGCCATCTTTCTTGTTCATTTTGCACACCAAAGAAAGCACAAAGAGGTATTATGCCACTTCCACTCTTTGAAAACATAATGGCACAAATTACGCACTACACACAATTTGTTAGCTTACATGTCTTAGGAGACCCTCTTTGTGTTGAAAATATTGCTACTTATATTGCTATTGCACAACATTATAATGTGAAGCTTGATATTGTAAGTAGTGGGGCTTTTTTGCAACAAAAGCATTTTCATTTACTTACAAAAGAACATATCCATCAAGTTAGTTTTTCGCTTGATGCATTATTTAATAATAAATATTTATGCAAGAATATCAATGCTTATCTTGACACAATTATTGGATTTTATAACTATGCAAGCATATATGCACCAAAACTTTATATTAATTTGCGGCTTTTTGGACAATATGACTATACACCATTATTGCAAAGATTTCCAAATGCACAAATGCAAATAGAAAAAAGACGGCTACGTTTAGCAAAGCACTTTTTTTTACGTTTTCATAAACCATTTGTATGGCATACTGCAAAACAACAAATAAAAATACAAGGCAACAATAAAACTCAAAACTCATTATTAAAAAAACCTTATTGTCTTGGAGCAATAAAACAATTAGCAATCCTTGCTGATGGTGTTGTTGTGCCATGTTGCATTGATGCCCATGCACAAATACCACTTGGTGATTTATCTTTGCAGGATTTTCAAACTATCCTTTATGCAGATGCTATGCAGACTATGCAACACGCCCAACGCACACATAATAATCTTCCAAATTTATGCCAATCTTGCACATTTCGTGGTGTTTAATTCATAGAACTTTATAGCATTTTGGAGTAAAAGGTAATGGGCATATAATTTTGTGTTATAATTTGCGTTTATTTTTTACAAGAAAGTGTGTTATGGAATTGCGAATTATGACAATACAAGATTATGATAAAGTGCAAGCATTGTGGCAAAGTATTGATGGCTTTTATATCCGTGCTATTGATGATTCTTATCAGGGTATGCAAAAATTTCTGATAAAGAATCCAAAAACAAATGTCGTAGCTTTGTGTGATAATAAGATTGTAGGAAGTATATTGTGTGGGTATGATGGGCGGTGTGCGTATTTATATCATGTTTGCGTGCAGAAAGAATACCGCCATAAGCAAATTGGAAAAAGCATGGTAGCCTTTGTTAAAGAACGCCTGCAAGATGAAGGTGCTACACATATAAACCTTGTTGCATTTAAAGAGAATGCACTTGGCAACTTATTTTGGCATGAGCTTGGCTGGTCGTTTAAAGATACACTCAATCTCTATGA
>JARHZY010000169.1 GCA_029264655.1 Helicobacter sp.
TATTCAATTTCTTGCAAATTTTAAAAATATTGAATCCATATACTATGCAAGGGGTGTTGGTAGTTTAAGCTCCATCAAACTAACACATGTATTTTTACACACTATTTCGCTAAGTTTAAATATACCAATTTATGCTACAAATAGTTTTTATTTTACAGATAATAAAGAGATAAAAGCATTTGCAAATATGTCATTTTTTCTAAAACAAGACTCCACAATAATAAAAGATTCTACAAATAACAATATAGAGTTATCAAAAAGCATTAATCCTACTAAACATTTTGTATTACCAAATGTATTAGTAGAAGAGGATTTTTGTGAATCTTGCATACCACTTTATGTAACACCAGCTATACAATGAACAAAAGAATGCAAATTAGAGGCATTAACAAAACTAGTTTATGGCTAAATAGCTTATGTATAATAAAATATTGAAATATGAATGCAATAAATAATATGGCTTTAGATATTAATCCCTAATATTAAAGCCTTATAATTTAGTATTAAATAAGTTTATGCTTATAATAAACCCCTTTTTCTTAGCTCTTCTTCTATTAATTCTCTTGCTTTAGCATTTTCAACCCTAGAACTTAATTCTAAAAGCTATAAATCACTCAAAGTAGCTAATTTTCTTTTATTAAAATCTTTTAAAAAATCATTTGCTTTACCTAAAAAATCTGAAAATCCCATTGTTAATCCTTTTGATTAAATTTACACATAGAGTGCAACTAGATTTTATATAAAAAAATAATAAGTCAAGTAGTTTTTAGATTATTTTAGTATCAGGCAATATTAATAATTCAAGCTTTTATTTAGGGATATTTGCAAAAAATCTTATAGTATAACAATAATGCTAGTTATATTGAAAGTGGGGGATAGCATTTTTTCAAAACTTATTTACTCAATATTTTTCAAGTAAATTTACTTCATAATTTTTACTTTTTTAAGTATTTTATGAAAGCATGCTAAAGGATATTAAGTATTATTCATACTGCTCAATATCTTGCAATTCATATGTTTGTGTTGTATCGTTTAGTTCTTTTGTTTTTTTACCTCTTGTTTCAATAAAAATTGGTGTGCCAAGAAAACCAAAGCTTTGACGCAGTGTATTAATAATATATCTTTTATAACTAAAATGCAGGGCATTTGGTCTATTCATAATAAGTGCAATTTTTGGTGGTTTAGAATCAAATTGCGTTGCATAATAAATTTTAACAAGTTTTCCATGATCGCTTGGTATAGGGTGTTTTTTGAGTGCATTTTGTATGCATTCATTAAGTTTTGCAGTTGGGATTCTAAGACTAAAATGTTTATACACTTCTACAATTTTTTGTTTAAGTTCTTTTATGTGTCTGTGTGTTGTGCTAGAAGTAGTAATGATTGGAGCATATTCTAAAAATTTAAATTTACGCTTATAAATTGCTAGACGGCTTTCAAACTCTTTATTTCTTATATCCCATTTATGAAAAACCACAATGATACTAAGTCCATTGTTGTTCGCAATTGAGCTAATTTTCTCATCAAGTTCTACAAAATCTGTGCTACAATCAAGCACAAGCAGAGCAATATCACATTCTTGTAACATTTTTTGTGTTCTATCAAGTGCATATTTTTCTATCCCTTCAATCTTACTGCGTCTGCGGATACCTGCAGTATCAATGAAAGTAATCTTATAGTTATCATACATAATATATGCATCAACAGGATCAATAGTAGTCCCTGCAATGTCTGATACAAGCGAGCGATTTGTATTTGTAAGTGCATTTAATAGTGAGCTTTTGCCAACATTTGGTCGCCCAATAATACCTACCGCAATATTATTATCTTGTTGCTTAGAATTAAGATTTGCTAATGTATCATATTGATGGGACGCATCGGAATCTTTCTTATTTTGTGCTTGCTGGGATTCTATATAGTTCATACTTTCATCATCCCCAAAATGAACAATACATTCTCTATCATCAAAATAATCTAAAAAATCAAGTGCTTGTATTTTTTTAGATTGTAGTTCAATTTTTTTAGAATCTATAAGTGTTTGTATCATATCTTCAATACTTGATAAAAGTTTTGTAATGCCACGATTATGTGCAACTGAAATTGTAATATAAGGCACACCAAATGCCATAAAGTCATTGGCTTGGAGTGCAATTTTATCGCTATCAACTTTATTTAACACAAGTAAAAGCGGTTTTTGCTTGCTTAGCTCCCTAAAGATTCTAATATCTTCATCTGCAACAATACTGCTCCCATCAACCATATATATAATAATATCACTTGTAGCAACAACTTGGTAAGAATGAAATGCAATACTCTCTTTTAGCCGCATTGCAATAAGGGCTTGTTGGTGTGGATTGCTACGATTGATTCCATGTATATCTGCCACATTGTGTTCTTGTGTGGCTATAGGTATAGTGTTTTGCCTGTAAAATGCTTTTAGTTTATGTGCTAAAACTTCAAGCCCACCTGTATCAATCAATGTAATATCAAAATTATTAAGTCGCAAATCTCTTTTGTTAATATCACGCGTACTGCCACTTATATGTGAAGTTATTGCTATATTTTTTTGATTTAATCTATTAAAAAGCGAGCTTTTACCAACATTTGGTCTGCCCATAATTGCAACACTTGCGATTGGTTTTATATCGTGTGGTATAGATTTTTTTAGGCTTACATCGAAAGATTGTGTATCGCTATGTATGTGCTTTTTTTGTGTAGTATTGTTGGAATCTTTTGTATATTTTTTACCAAGCCCAAGCAATGCTGTTTTTTGTTTTTTATTACTTGATAATCTATATTTCATATCTTTTTTCATAATATCAACTTAATGAATGTAGTTCTTTAGAGTAGGTAACCCTACAAAAGTAGGGCTACAGAAGAGTAGGTTGTATAGAATATGATTAGAAATGCAAACCTAATGTAAGGCTTACTCTATGCATCTCTACTTCAATTCCACCTAGTTTTGGCTTCTGCCAAGATGCATCAATACCAACTGCTAGTGGAATAACTGGTATTTTAACTTTTAAGCCATAGTTCAATGCCCAAGTATTTGAAATCGCTCCATTTGTGAATTGAGAATAGGCTGCACCTACATATGGAGTAAGCCAAAAGAACTCAAATCCCACTACAGCACCATATTGAATATTATTGTTTCTGTCATTACCATTTAATACTACATTCAATGCATTATCTTTGGAGAAACCTGTAATATTTTCCCACTTAACAAATGGTGCAATGCGGAATGAGCCCGGTTTTAACCATAAACGCCCATACGCACCATAAGTCAAATGATCATTAAAATTCCAACTTGATACATTATCAAAAGTTGTACCCACCATACCACCAACTTCTGGAGATATAAAAGGAAGCGCTTGCATACTTCCTGCTGTAAGCAAACCTGCTAATACTGCTGCTTTCATACATTTTGTAGTTTTCATATTTATCCTTTCAACATTGTGTGAAATTTATCCAAAATACCTTATAAGCAAGGATTTGAATGCACAATTATACAATTCATATCGTCAAATAAAGCAAATAAAATATAAAATATAGCAAAATATTGCGTCTTATCTTCTATTGTTACAAAAAAACTCTTTCATGATAAGAAATATAAAACATTTTTACAATAATTTATTCTGCTTCTATATAATTATTTCTATCATTCCAATAAAGTTGTATTATTTATACCAAAAAGATTAAAATTTCTATGGGGAGGGGCAATACTATGTTTTTTAAATATTATATAGTGTTATGTGTATTTATGTTACCACTAATAGCAAAAATACAAGAAAATATGAAACGGCTTAACACAATAGCACAAGAACAACAAACATATATACTAGATACAGATTCTAAGCAACATGTCCAAACACCATCATTGCAGCAAAACGATAAAGAGCAAATAGAACAAATACCGCATACTATACAAACACAACAAATAAAGGCATATCCACTCCTGCATAAAGATTCAAAAGATGCATTATTAAACACTATTAACACTTCACAAACCCCAAATGCTATTCCTGCACCATTAACAACAAATGCACTTTTAAGTATTGAAGATTGGCGTGATACCTATTTTATTTATCTCTATAATTTTACACCTATGGCAAATCCACTTTATGTGCCTTATGAGCTTAAGGGGCAAATAAGCTTTCGTGTGCCTTTGGTGCGTAATATACTAAATAGTGGCGGAATCTTTTATTTTGCTTTTACTGATACTTTCTTTTTCCAACTTTTTAATGAAAAGGCAAGTTCGCCTGTTAGAGATAACGATTTCCAACCAGAATTTCTTTTTACTTATCCTATGAATATAGCATTTTGGGGTGGCACACTCACAGAGCTTACAACGGGATGGCGGCATATTAGCAATGGTGAAATAGATATGGCACAAGGTGGTTTGACAGATAAAAGCAGGGGTAGTGATAGATGGATATTTAAGGGCAGATGGACAACAACGCATTGGGGTGTTGATGCAGAAGTATTTGTGCCGGTTAGATTCTATCCTGAAAATCCATTAATTTATAAATATATGGGAAGTCTTGAACTCAAAGTATTTATGCGTTACCATAAACATTTGGCAGACATGACACTTACAGGATTATTACGAAAAATACAGCCGGGCAAAAAAGTAAATAATGTGCATGGTGGCTTGCGACTTAGCTATACTTATAAGATCAATCCATATTATGGAATCTATGTGCAATATTTTGTTGGTTATGGAGACTATCTCTATGAATATGATACAGCAGGACATAGAATTGGTATTGGTCTGCGTTTTGTGCGGTAAAACTTTAATAAAATTGCTTTTAACAAACATTTTATACTATAAATTATGCTAAGATTAGAAAAAGAGAAATAAAGGCAGAACATGCAAATATCACTTGATACTTTTATTATTTCTGATACACATTTTGGGCATAAGCATGTGCTTATTAAAGAGCCCCTGCGAACTATTACACTTAACAATACCCACTTTAAATCATTTGATGATTTAAGTGTGCATTGGTGGAATGAGGTTGTTGGGATACAAGATGATGTCTTGCATTTGGGGGATTTGTTTTTTGGTGATGGTGATAGTGTGCTTCCAAAATTAAATGGACATAAAATGCTTGTTGTAGGTAATAATGATATGGGTAAATACCAAAAGCTAAAGGATTGGGAGATTGTAAAAAAAATAAAATTTAAGATTCCAGAAAAAGATACAATGAAAAAAGCAATGAAAAAAAAATGGGGAAGCGAGCTTAAGAATCCTTATGCAACAGGTTTGATTGTTGATGTGAATAATGTGCGTATTATGTTTAGCCATTTTCCAGTTGGAGAGCGTAAAAAAAATGATAAATACCATAAAGCACGCGATATTATTGATTATGCTTATTGCTTAGCAGAATGTGAAGTTAATATACATGGGCATATCCATTCACGCGAAAGTGTGCAAGATTACTGCATTAATGCTAGCACCGAGCGATTATATTTCCGCCCTAAAAAATTACGCGATATTCTTTCTTCATGGGCACATGTGTGATACTTATTGAGTTATAGAATCTAAAGGATAATTTTTGTTTTCTTTCTATCATATATTCCATTTATTATCTCTTCGACAAAAAGTAATAGTAGGCATACTTGTAGGGAGTGTGGTATTTGGTATTTTAGGTATATGCTTAACGCAATTTATATGGATATTTTCTCTTATGGGTGGTTGTCTCTCATATATTGTTCTCATGGTGGTAACGCTTTATTCTATCCGCACAAAAATTATGCAAAAAATTGCAGAAGCAGATACAGAAGAAAAACTACTTAAATATGCAAGCAAATATGATGATATGGCAGAACAAGAAATATTGCAAGATTCTAAAGATACTGCATTGCAACATGATGCAACAAAGGGACCAAAAGAATCACAAAATCACCAACCAAATATAAAGGAGAAATATAAAAAACAATTAAAATTTCTTGATATATCAAAGGCAAGTTTGGGCTTTGAGCTTAGCTTCTCATTGCCGCGTATATTTGTTTTTCTTGGTATGATTTTATGCTTTGTTATACTCGTGTGGTTTGGTGTATTTTTTCCATTTGTTTATCTATTTGGTGTTTTTCTTGGTGTTATACTTGTTGTGTGTGCTTTGCTTATAGTAGAGTGGCATAATGAATATACAAAAAACAATAAAAGCAAAAATATATAAATATTTTGTTACAATCATATTATATTTATCTATGAAGTTAGATAAAGAAAATTGAATATAAAGGTAGTTAAGATGAAATCTAATATTCTTGCATTGTTTGGAAGTGTTTTATTTGCAACGCAAATCGCATTTTGTGTGCCAACAAATATAAAAAATGCATATGATGATATTTGTTGGACATGTTATACTCCAGAGATTCCAATACAAAACTTCCTTGTAAAATACCGCGAAACCTTACGCAATCTTTGCTTCAAAAAAGATGCACAAGCATGCCAAATGATGGGCACATTATATGCAGCATTGCAAAATGATATAGATGCACAAGATTATTGGCAGAGAGCGTGTAAGCTTGGCATTAAAGAAACTTGTGCGAAAGTGGATACAGATGAAGAGCAATGAATAAAACATAAGTGTTTATTGTATCTTTGATTATATGGTGGCTAGTAAATTATACCATTTTGCTAACTAGAGATTTTTGCAATTTAATCTAACGATTAGAATCTTTTATTGCAAAGATTTAGATTCTATTAACAATGAAATGCCATAAAAATTTTTAGCGTATAGAAGTTTTGCTTGTCTATTGCGAATTTTATATCTTTATATAATTATTGCATATTAATAAATCATGTAGCACAATCACAATATATAGTGTTATATAAGAATTTAATCCAAAATTACCTGTAAATTTTATACATTGGTAGTAAAATGGTATATGTATCGTTTGGTGCTTTTTACTCATCTCTATTGCATTATTTAATATAATTCCACTATATAAGGTAAGCTTTAATTTTTATCTTGTGTGCTATATGTATTTTCTTTATGCTATAAATGTAAGTATTTATATTGTAGTATAAATGTTCTATCTTTTTTATAAAAAAGAAGTTTTTGTATAGATATAATATCTTTTATCTTTTATGTTGTTTATCATACTCATTAATAATTTGTATCAAAGGTTTTAAATCATAATCTTTAATCTTTTGCTCCATAGTATCTAAATAAGAATCTATGTTGTTTGGGGTTAATTATACTATTTAGCTTACTTTAATCAATGCTATAGAACATAAAGTTTTACATTATTTATATAAATATATTAAATTATTTTTACTATAACCTATTACTCCTATTCATTGTGTAATATAAATAGCATAAATTATAATGTTGCATATAATTTAAATATAATTAATAACCTTTGTTGTTTAAGTAGTTTTTATATTTATTGTTTCCTTTTTGCTTGTTCAACATAATGTTGCTTGTATTTATTGAGCTCACAATACTATTGCAAATAAACAACGAATTTCTATAATAATGACTTCATCGTTTAATGTTATTATAGACACTTCAAAAATGGTGTAATAGAAAATATAACATAAGCTTACCGAATAATGCAATAATATTTACATTAAATAATTATAAGACAATGTAATTTATCTATGTGTAATTCAAGGTAACAATCTTTTTTCATATAGCTTATCCCATATATCTTGAGTTACTTGTTTTGCACCTTTATAG
>JARHZY010000132.1 GCA_029264655.1 Helicobacter sp.
CTAAAGCAGAGATTATAGAATGGAAAAGTATTGAGTTTGATGGGGATGAAGAATTTGAAGGAGAAATATATAACGATGAAGATATAGCCCTTTATGCTCTTATCAATCGTGCGAGAATGATTAAACAAAATAAGATAAGTTTTTATTAAATAAATAACTATCAAGTCAATAAATGATTAAGTAAATAAATTATTGAGTAAATAAATTCCATCACAAATATTATACAATAGCGATTTGAAGTTATTGAGTAAATAATTGTTCAGTCAATAAATTATTAAGTAAATATTTATTAAGCAAATAAATTATTTTAGTAGCAACTTTTTTATACTTAATTCACAACATACAATATCCATAAGTAAAATATTCATAAAAATATTAAAAGTATAGATATAATAAAAATATTACTTCCTAGCAATATAACAGCATGCAAGCCAACAAAAGAAATTTAAATAATACAACAAGAAATCTTAGATGATATTGTTCTAAAATTTTATAAAAAACTAGACAAACTTGCAGCATAATAGAGTTTAAAAACAGAAGAATGTATTGTTTATGGTATTTTGATGACTTACTTTTTACCTATATAAACAAAACAATATTAGTTCTATAATCTTTGATAAATTCAGCTATAATGTAACTACATAAATACAATTACTATGTATGCGGTTTTATGTTGGACTTAGATAATTTATATAAAAGGAAAATTATGCGTTTTTCAACATTTTTTGCTCCAACACTTAAGGAAGTGCCAAAAGATGCAGTCTTGAAAAGTCATATTTATTTGCTTCGGGCAGGTTTTATCCATCAGATAGGTAGCGGTATCTATAATTTCTTGCCATTAGGTAAGATTGTTATGGATAAAATTAAAGTTATTGTGCAACAAGAGATGAATAGGGCGGGTGCTAATGAGATTACAATGGGATTTCTTACGCCAGCAAGTTTATGGGAAAAAAGTGGGCGTTATGAACAATATGGCGAATTGGCTCTCTTTACGGATAAAAAGGGGGCTACTTTTGTGCTTGGTCCAACACATGAAGAATGTGTTACAGAACTTGCAAAAACCTATATAAAAAGCTATAAACAATTACCACTCCATCTTTATCAAATACATTTAAAGTTTCGTGATGAACTGCGTCCTAGATTTGGGCTTTTGCGTGCAAGAGAATTTGTTATGAAAGATGGATATAGCTTCCATGATAGTATAGAATCTTTGCATACTGAATTTATAAATATACGTGATACTTATGTGCGAATATTTGAACGTTTAGGGCTAGATTTCCGCATTGTTGAGGCAGATTCTGGAGCAATTGGGGGGAGTGGTAGTCGTGAATTTATGGTGCTTGCACCATGTGGTGAGGATACTATTGTAACTTGCAATGCATGTGATTATGCTTCAAATATTGAAGCTGCTATACGTAAAGCAAAGACTTGTGGTGATATTGCACCACAGGCTACAAGCCCATACCATAAATTTGCAACACCAAATGTAAAAACTATTGATGAATTAAGTGCTTTTTTTAAGGTAAATCCTTTTTATCTTATGAAAGCTGTTGTTAAGAAAGTAATTTTTAAAGATACAACAGATATTGCTATCTTTTTTATGCGTGGTAAAGATATACTAGAGGATACAAAGGCTCTTAACGCACTGAAATTTATAGATTCTAATGTGCTTGATATGGAAGATGCAGATCTTGCATTTTTAGAATCCTATAATCTCCCACAAGGTTCTATTGGTCCTATCCATTTACGCACTTTAACAAATTCTCGTTTTATTGTTTTTGACAATGAATTACAATATGGTGAAGATTTGATATGTGGGGCAAACGAGCATGGATACCATTATGTTGGTGTGCAACTCGAAGAATTTAAGGATATAATTTACCGCGATTTAATTGCAGTTCAAGAGGGTGATTTATGCGCGAAATGCGGTGGCACTTTATGTTATAGTAAGGGTATTGAGGTGGGGCATATTTTTAAACTTGAGGAAAAATATTCAAAACCTATGGAAGCGACTTTTCTTGATTCTAATGGTATTAGCAAACCTTTTATTATGGGGTGTTATGGGCTTGGTGTGAGTAGGCTATTATCAGCTATTTTGGAACAAAAAGCAGATGACAAAGGATGTGTATGGGGAGATATTGCACCTTTTAGTCTTGATATTATTATCTCCAATATGAAAAATGAAGAAGAGGTAAAATTTGCTACAATGCTTTATGAGCACCTAAAAGAAAAAGGTATTGAAGTGATACTTGATGATAGGAGTGAGCGTTTTGGTAGTAAAATAGCTGATTTTGAATTAATTGGTTTTCAATATGCTTTAATTATAGGCAAAAAACTTGCTGATGGAAAAGTAGAACTCATACAACGCGATGGATTGATAAAAAAAGAATATGCAAGTAGCAATATTATGGAATCTTTATTAGAGATTCTGTAAATTTTTGGTTGCTTATACTTTTTATATAATATTAGGGTATATATCTTTAAAGATGCTAGTTTTCAACATTAAGAGTATTTTAAGTGATTCTAGTGGGGTATGCTATAAAATAATCATAAAATACATGTAGTAGAGATAAAATAAATAGGTTATACTCTCTTTATATTGTAAATATGTCAAGCGATATAGTGAATAGTGTTACAGGTATATTTTAGTATCAATTGATAATATTTATTAAAGTAGAATTAATATTTATATTACAAAGATATGATTGTTTGATATTTTAATAGAATTTAATGCCATCAATTCTAGATAATATATAAAATTGCATTATATTTTATCTCAACATCCTTAATATGATAATAAATGTAATATATAGATAAAATGTATTCACATAATAAGCAACTTATATGCGTATTAGCTAAAAATATAAAATAAAAACAATAATATATAAAGTCTATTCACAAAGCCATTAAAAGCAAGATTTGCATCGGTATATAAAAATATGATAATTAATATAATGCTAGTAAAATGGTAGTTTTATTACCCCATTTGCATAACATACAAAATCTTATTTCTCTAAATTTCATATAAACAAATAATACGATACATTGTATCTCCTTATTGCTAAACATGTGTTATATTTATTTTCCTTTTGCATGTTGTATTTTATGGATATATTGATAGTTGATTGCAATGGCATGTTTCTTTGGCAATGAAGTAGCAAGTTGTTGTATAAGTGTTTCAAAATCAGTAAAAAGATAATTTGCCATGCTGCCCGGTATAGGATTAATTTCGTTTAAAAATATTGTATCATTGGCAACAAAAAAATCACATCTTATAAGTGCACCTTCAAAAGTTGTATTATATATTTTTTTGAAAGCTTTATGCAATTGCATCTTTAGAGATTCTGAAATAACTGCACTTGTTATTTCCTCTGTGCGTGAAAAATCTAAATATTTATCATCAAAATGAAGTAAATCTTTTTTTGCAGGCTCTTCAACCAAAGATAATATGAATGCATCATTTACTTTTGCACCAGCAAGATTATACTCTTTTACCCCTTTCATAAAAGGTTCAATAATTACTTCATCACTAAATTCAAAGGCACAATCTAAACTATATTCAAGCTTTGCCTCATCTTCAACTACACACACACCAATAGAGCTTCCAAGACATGTAGGTTTAATGATATAAGGTAAGGAAAAAGGAATATTATATGTAGTTTGTTTGCCACAAATATAATAAGGCAATGTAGCAATACCACACTCTTGTGCATAAAGTTTTGTTAAATGTTTATTGTAACTTAATACGCTTGCTTCAAGGCGAGGTCCTATATATTGAATCTTATAGAAATCAAATAAGCCAGCAAGCACGCCATCTTCGCCATCCCCACCATGTATTAAATTTAACAATAAACCTGTATGCAATATCTTTTTTTTACCAAAAAAACCTGTTTCATAAAATCCACCTAAACCAAGCTCTACTTTTTTTGCTTTTTTATATTCTAAAGAGCTAAAATACTTAGATTTCATATTATGTGATTCAATAAGATAAAATTCATGATTTGTATCAAGAAAAATATAGTGTGCAACTTGAATGTTTTTGCCTAATTTTTGCATTATTGTAATAGCACTAACAATACTAATTTCATGTTCATAGCTTATACCGCCAAATACAATGCTAAGATTCAACTTTATTCCTTTATAATATAATATGGTTTTTTTTGTAATTTTACTATAAAATTTTTGTGTTTGGCTTAATTTTAGATTATTGTTGTAAGCAAAATCATTTGAAAATGCTATCATTCAAACAATTCTATAGTATTTTGTAGATAATATGTATCATCACAAAATAAAATTATAATACTTACCAATAAGAGAGACAAATGGTTTATCACACTCCAAAAATATTTGCTATTATAGGTGCAACATGTAGTGGTAAAAGTGCATTATCCTTGCAACTTGCACCACTCCTTAATGCCCTTATTTTTTCACTCGATTCACTCTGTATTTATAAAGAAATTGATATTGCATCAGCTAAACCATCAAGTAGCGAACTTGCCTTAATCCAACATTTTGCTATTAATGTATTATATCCAAATGAGCATGTATCAGCCCATGTATTTTTACAACTTTTACATGATAGTATTGCATATTGCATGCAAAAAGAAAAAAACTTGCTTATTGTTGGTGGGAGTAGTTTTTATCTCAAGGCAATCATACAAGGACTAAGCCCATTGCCAAATAACACTATAATAAATAATGCAGATTATATTGCCATGATACAACAACCCCTACAACAACAATATGCGTTTTTAACACATATTGATAAAGAATATGCAAAAAAAATAAATGCTAATGATACTTATAGAATCCATAAGGCACTTGAAATATTTTTCCAAACAGCTATAACGCCAACGCAATTTTTCATACAAAATCCAGCCACGCCATTTCCTTTACCAATCCATACTTATAATTTGATTGTCGAACGCGACTTATTACACACGCAAATTGCAAAACGCACAAACAATATGATTGCAAATGGTATCTTAGATGAAGCACAATACTTATTAGCACATTATGGTGAAACAATCCAGCCATTTAAATCTATTGGTTTAAAAGAATGCCTTATGGTATTGCAAAATAAACTTAATATACAAGATTTAGCTACACAGATTACAACACACACAAGACAACTTGCCAAAAGACAAAACACCTTTAACCGCACCCAATTGCAAGATGCTATCCCAATACATTCCTCCTTTGATATTGTAAAGCTAGCAAGAGACATGCTGACAAGATCGCTTTAATAGATTATTTACTTTATATATTATTGAATATATATAACAATCCTTTTGCTCTTATGAAAATAGCATAGAGTAAATAATACTCTACAAAATTATTGTTATTTGAGAAAATTTAATCATGATACTATTTATAATTTACTCCTATATACAATGTAATGCTATCAAAGCTATAAATATGCAAATGTGTTATCATTTATAGAGAATAAAAACTTGTATTTGGTGATTGCTATATTGCAAGAAATATGAAGCTTTAGGGATAGCATAGAAATTGTTGCCAACCCCATAGCACAACTTGATGTGATAAAATAATGCACTATAGATTTATTATTGTGCTTCTTCTGGTGATAACTCTTTTAAGAAACGTTCCTTATCGAAATTTGCTTGTAAAAACGCAACAATCTCCTCAGAATCTATCATTGCATTTTGCAAGCAAGAAGTTGCACCAGGAGATGGAGTCATATTAAATGTTAAACCTTTACCTGTGCGTATTTTTTTTTCGCCTAATTCAAGTCTTTTTGAAGTTCTATCGACAACTTGCGGACGCACCTCGCCATATCCTTTAGCAAATGTAATATCTTCAAGCTTCAATGAAGGGATAATTTTTTGTGCATCTTTTATAAAGAGTCTTTTTCCAAAAAAAGGCAAATGGAAGAAAATATTGCGTAAAATATAATTACGGATTTCAGAATCACTTAACAAATCATAAGTAACTTTCATGACATCTAAGTGCAAATCAAGTTTTAATAAGTCTGGGCTAAGCACATCAAAAAAATGCCTACTATTTTCAAGCCGCAAAGTTGCAAGTGCAGTGGGTCCAAGCCTTGTCTTCCCCTCAACAAATACATCGGGATCACCATGCAGTGCAGCAAAAGGGAGTTTTGGGTTTTGCACACCATAAACTTTTCCTCGCAAAAGATTTGGTGCAAAATAAAACTCTCCACCAACAGGCAAACAACCCAATTCCATGCCATAGCCAACGCTTTGTGCAAGTGGTAATGAATATGAACCTGCATCAACAAGGACAAATTTTGCATAAATCTCTCTACCATCTGCCCCAATAATTGCATAACCTGTATTTTTTGTTTGAATTTGCTGGACACGGAATCCTAAAAATACTTCATTTTGCGGATTTTTCTCTTTTGCTTTTTGCACAAAATATTCACTTAAAGCTTCAAAATTTACAGCACACCATTCAGAATCAAAACCAGAACCTACCACATTTTCTGGTCTATCACCACCATTTTTTCCTTCAATAACTTTAGGTTCTGCCTGCTTAATATCTTCTTTCGTGTAAAATTTTAAACCCGGAAAAATATGCTGAAATTCTTCATGCCGCTTTGTCATAATCTCACACTCATGATCGCCCACACCAATTGCCATTTTTTGCATATTAAAAATAATTTTATTTTGTAAGCCTTCTTTTAAACAAAAGTTACGCACTTTTTGTGCAGCCAACTTTACTCTCTTTGCTTTTTCCGCACTATAATTTGTTTCAATAGAACCATCATGTATAGTTTGCGAATTTGCTTTATGACTCGAACTTATTTGTGCAAGCTTTGATTCTTTTTCTATAATGGCTATTTTCTTTATATCAGTATACTCTGTTAATGTATAAAAAGTGCAACAACCGCTTACGCCACCACCAATAATGACGACATCAAACTCATTCATTACTATCTCCCTTCACTACAATTCTCTACAAAATCTTGAAAAATATCTATCTCACAAATATGCCCATTTTTATTTAGTTTAATATGCGGTATTTCATGACTATGGATAGCCCTATTTATATGTAAAATCCTTGAAGCATACTCTAAAGTTATGGGTATATCATGACTAATCGTAATTATAGTATGAAATTCGTTAATTGTTTTTAATATTTTATATATCTCAACTTGAGTTTGTGTATCTATATTTGATGTTGGTTCATCTAAAATTAAGAGTTTTGGATTGCCAATTAATGCACGTGCAATAAACACTCTTTGACGTTGCCCACCACTTAAATCACTAATTTTTTTATATGCTAAATTTTGTATTCCCAATTGCTCTAAAATCTCAAAAGCTCTTAATCTTTGTTTATTATTTACCCTATAACCAAAAGTTTTTGTTTCTAATATACCCATTTCTACTATTTCTATCACCATAATTGGGAAATTTATATTAATTTGTGTATTTTGTGGCACATAACCAATTTCTTTTTTACTTGCAAAAAGTGTAGGATTTGGGTAACTAATATTCCCTGTAAAGTTTGTTAAAAGTCCAAGTAAAATTTTAATAAAAGTTGTTTTTCCACCACCATTTGGACCTATGATTCCCAAAAATTCTCTATGCAGAATTTCAAAATTTATAGATTCAAAAATTTTTTCTTCATTGTAACTAAATGAAACATTATTACCACTTATAATAGGTATATGTTCTCTTGGTGCTGTTTGCATAATATCTATCTGCATTTCATGTTGTTTCATATTATCCCTTTTTTATCCACTCTATTTTATTATCTCTCATTTGGCATATTTAAAAAACAGAAAAATAAAGCTTGTAATTTTTATAAGTATTATACCAAATAATTGGAGTTAAAAAATAGACAATTAAATCTCTTTTAATGTCCATTAAATTATATGGCAATAAGCATCACAATACTACACTATTTCCTATATTTCTATTTTACAATAACGATGTTTGCCATAGAAATATAGAATTAGAGATTTTCAAAATCTCAAAACTCAAATTGCTAAAATTTTAAGTTCGCAAATATATTCACATCCATTCGTTAGATTACATAAAAATACTGCGATATACCAAAAAAATACTCCATTATATAAAACGCTTTAGTAGTTATCAAATTCTTGGATATATTGACATACAAGATAAAAATTATAGTAATGATATGCAAGCAAATAATATTTAGTTTTAGATTCTATAAACCAACATATAGCCTACATTTTTTATTTTCTTATCTCAATAATACAAAGGATTACAATATTCATAAATCCAAACAAATTATATCTAAAGCTTTGTTGCAAAAATATATAAGTTAAAACTATGTATTGTTACAAATAACACTCTACAAAGCAAAGATTCTTTCATGTTGTACTATTACTCACCTTACCCCACATAAGTTTATATTTGCGTTTAACAAATTCTACTTCTTCTTGTGTTTTTTGGAGCTGTT
>JARHZY010000030.1 GCA_029264655.1 Helicobacter sp.
TTGAGAGAATGGTTTTACCATTTAAGAAAAATCTAGCAATTTTAGGTATAGAATTAGACATTCGCTTAATAGATTCTGCACAATATGAAAACAGAGTAAAAAAATTTGATTATGATATGATTGTAGGAGTAATACCCCAAAGCTTATTCCCCGGAAATGAGCAAGACTTCTTTTTTTCTACGATGAGTGCGGATATGCAAGGTTCAAGGAATTTCTCTGGTGTAAGAAATAAGGCTATTGATAAATTAATAGTTTTGCTTAATCAAACAACAAACCATGATGAAAGGGTAGCAATAATACATGCAATGGATAGAATCTTGCTTTGGGGATTCTATGTTGTGCCGCATTATTATAGCCCACATTTTCGTATAGCATTAAAAAGCAATATACAAATGCCAACATATTTTCCACCTTATGCATCACCATTTATTATATATCACTATTGGTGGGGAGAATAAGACTTTAGGGGGGTAAGAGTATGCAATATAAAGGTAAGTTGTTATATGTATTTGGTATATGTAGCTCTATTATGTTTGCTACACCAATACATGGAATCTATAAAGAAACAAAAGAACAAGAGAAAGAAATTGCCAAAGAAACAACACAACAAAAGGATTCCATACAAACACATACATTCAAAGAAGATAACTACAAAAACCATAATCCATTATTTGGCGATACACGCCAATCAGTAAGCATAAATTATACCTCAACGCTTGGGTTAAGCGATATGCAAACACTTCTTTTTAATGGCATCACAACACATTATCATTATCCATTAACATGGAAAAAATGGCAATTACAAGCTTTTGGTAATATGGCTTTAGGAAATACCCTATTAACCACGCAAGTAGCACAAAATAATGCATTTTTTTATGGTATAAATGCAGGTTTGCAAGGCTCTATACCACTAAGCATGCAAGATGTCATAGCCCATGCAATATTTGGCATTGATATGGGTTTTGCCATATTAACACAACAAGCTGCAAATACACCATTACATAGTTATATGGGCGTTGATTTTCTTTATGAGCGGTATGTATTCCGTCCTTTTATTGGTTTATCTGCAATTATACCTTTTAGTAGCACTCATTATTTATCTGTAGCTGGTATTACTGAAATTGGTATAAAAACTTTTTATCGCGGTGATTCTGTCTTCACTTTTGCAAAATTAGCTATCTCCTATCTTTTTTCAAAAAATAATGCAAATATATTCATTCTTTTGCCACAAGCAACACCATTGTATATGGGGGCAAATGCATTAGCTTTTAATTTTCATGGTGGAGTGCAATATTTTACTACACAATATTTGAGATTCCATGCTCAAGTTATGGTAACATATACATCAAGTTATTATGCCTTAAGCACTAGCGGACAAATTGGCATAAATTATCGTTTTTAATTATAAAGTAGGTAAAAATGAGATTAGATAAATTTTTAAATGCAACAAACCTAACAAAACGTAGGACTATCGCTCAAGATATGTGTGCAAATGGCGTCGTGCTTGTCAATGGAGTGCCAGCAAAAAGTGCAAAAGAAATAAAAGTTGGCGATATTATTACCTTGCAATTCCTTGAAACAACACATCGCTACAAAGTTTTACAAATCCCAACTTTAAAAACCATACCAAAAAACATGAAATCTGAATATGTTTGCCTTTTAGATTAATACCAATTTTACTATAAATAAAAGAACATACAACACTATAAAATCTCTTTGATAATAATATAAAATCAATTATTACAAAAGTAACAATTAACTTTTTTGTATTTTTAAAATATGATAAACAATAAAACAGAATGCCTTATATAGATATATCAAAAAACTTCAGCTAAATACTACATACTTGCATACTTGCTTTTTTACAAATCTTTTTTACATTTTTTTATTATGCTATTTTCTCATCTTAAACACATAAAATATAGCAAAAAGCATATTGCACTATAAAAAATAGATATTAAAATCACATAATAAAGCTAACAAAATGCAATTCTTTAATGATACAATACTTCAATATACCACTATATAGTATTTTATAAAATCATTTATACTCATAAGCTAACCAGCTTTCATTTAAATATCTCAAACACATTACACACAATACTATGCAAAAATTATATGATAAAAACATAAAATTTAAATTACATATTGTGTTTGTTACTTTTTGTATCTACCTTATAAATGCCCTATATGCTTTGTTTATGTATAAAATTTATAAATTTAAGGTAAAAAATTTAAATTACATATTGTATTTATAAATTTTTATGGCATAATAACATAAACATATCAAAAGAAAGGGATTACCATGGGTAGTATTTTAGGATTTCCTCGTATTGGAAAAAATAGAGAGTTAAAAAAGGCATTAGAGAGTTTTTGGAATGGTAAGTGTAGCCAGCAGGATTTAGAATCTGTAGCAAAAAACTTGCGTTCAGCACATTGGGAGCAACAAAAAAATCTTGATTATGTATGTATTAATGATTTTAGTTTCTATGATAATGTGCTTGATTTAGCTTATGCCTTGAATGCAAAACCGCAACGATTTAAGGATTTAGAGGGGTTAGAGGGTTATTTTGCAATGGCAAGAGGACATACAAAAGGTGTGGCATGTGAAATGACAAAATGGTTTAATACCAATTACCACTATGTTGTGCCAGAACTTAGCGATACAGATTCCTACCATGCCAATATACAATATATCAAAGCACAATACATAGAAGCAAAAGAATTGGGATATACTCCAAAGATTTCACTTATTGGGCTTTTTACTTTCTTTGGTTTAAGTAAAATAACACAAGGCAATCCAAATATAATTTTTGAAAAATTGCAAATAGCGTATGTAGATTTAATCAATCAAATTGCAGATTTAGATAAAGATGTGGTTATAGAATTTAGTGAGCCTATTTTTACACAAGGAGTGCAAAATGTGCTGTTTTCGCGATTAGATAATATAGAATCTACATTAAGCACATTCTATAATACCATAAGCACAAAAGGTGTTAAAGCAATTGTAAGCACATTTTTTGAACATAGCAATGAGCTTACAAAAATACTTCTACAAACAAATATCTATGGTATAGGGCTTGATTTTATATATGGAGAAAAAAATATAGAATCATTACCACTCATTGCCCATAGCGATAAGATTCTATATGCAGGAGTAATTGATGGACGTAATATTTGGGTAGCAGACATAGAATCTAAACTCAAACTCCTAGAAACCATAAGTAGCATTGTGCCAAAAGATAGAGTGGTGGTGAGTGCATCTTGCTCTCTTTTACATGTGCCTTTTAGTAAAG
The DNA here is from genome assembly GCA_029264655.1 of Helicobacter sp. Classification (GTDB taxonomy): domain Bacteria; phylum Campylobacterota; class Campylobacteria; order Campylobacterales; family Helicobacteraceae; genus Helicobacter_A. The sequence goes on from JARHZY010000030.1 coordinate 3,297, forward strand.
ATGGTGAAACTAAAATAGAATCAGAAATTCTCTCTTGGTTAAGCTTTGCACAAGAAAAAATTGAAGAACTTTATGTGCTTGAAAATGTATTTAGAGGGCAATTTGATTCCAAAATACAAGATTTTTTAGAACAAAATAAAGCCATTAACACAAGCCGCAGGCATTCTCATAAAACACACAATAAAACAATACGCCAACGCATTGCAGCCTATAACCACCAGCAAAGAAGTTTATCTTTTGCAGAACGCATTAAGATTCAAAAAAAGCAGTTAAATCTCCCAACCTTGCCTACCACTACTATTGGTTCTTTTCCACAAACAAGTGAAATTAGAGCATTGCGTTTAGGATACAAAAAGGGTGAAATCAACAAGGCACAATATGAAGATGGCATAAAAGCATATATCAAGGATTGTGTAAAGTTTCAAGAAGAGATTGGGCTTGATGTGCTTGTGCATGGCGAGCCAGAACGCAATGATATGGTAGAGTATTTTGGCGAACAACTTGAAGGTTTTGTCTTTAGTAGCAATGCGTGGGTGCAAAGCTATGGAAGTCGCTGTGTAAAACCACCTATTATTTATGGTGATGTTGCACGTCCAAAACCAATGACAATTGAATGGATTACTTATGCACAAAGTCTAACAAAAAAGATTATGAAAGGTATGCTAACAGGTCCTGTTACAATTTTAAATTGGAGTTTTGTGCGTGATGATTTAGCAAGGAGTGCGGTATGCGAACAAATTGCATTATGTATTGCTGATGAAATTGATGATTTGCAAAAGGCAGGTATTCAAATTATCCAAGTAGATGAAGCTGCTTTTAAAGAAGGGTATCCCTTACGACAAGAAAATATTAAAGAATATGAAACTTGGGCATTACAATGTTTTAAGAGTGCTACAGCTATTGCTGCACCACAGACACAAATCCACACGCATATGTGTTATAGTGAATTTAATGATATTATTAAAACTATTGAAGCCCTTGATGCAGATGTTATTAGCATTGAAACAGCACGAAGTGGCAATGAATTATTGAAAGTCTTTAAAGAAGTAGGCTATACGCACGAAGTAGGTCCGGGTGTCTATGATATACATAGCCCAAGAATACCAAGCGTAGCAGAGCTTGAAACACAAATTAGAGCATTGCTTGAAGTATTACCCAAAGAGCAATTATGGATAAATCCAGATTGTGGTTTAAAAACAAGAAAATGGGAAGAAGTGAAACCAAGCCTACAAAACATTGTAGAAGCAGTAAAAAAGGTGCGTGCATAAATGATAATAATGCAAACTCTTTACACATTTCTATATGATTTTATTGCATAAAAAACCTAAGAAATGCTAAGAGTTTGAGTAGTCAGTATCACTAAGATAAGTAATAAAGGGATAGATTATAAAATAAATACTATCTGTTAGCTTTTGCAATGCCTATCTACCTATAGATTTTATTATAAAAATTTAGATTCTATAGTGATAAACATAGCAATCAACCTATATGCTTTAAAACTTTTTAGAGTTATATAAAGATTCTATATTGTGTTATTACAACAATAAATCACATTATGCAAAGTTTTTAGAATCTTGTTTAAACAGAAAGGATATAAAATGCTAGAATCTCTTATAGCCAAACTCAATAGTAATGAGCTATTTCTAAGCCTAGAAGTCTCACCAAATTTAAGTGGCAAGTTAGGACAAACTTTTATCAATGAGCTTTGCACATTAGAACATATAGATTGTCTTGTTTGCACAGATTCTCCATTGGCAAGATTAAAACCATCATCTATACTCACTTCAATTAAATTACAAAATGCTATCAAAAAGCCTGTAATCTGCACGCTTTCTATGCGAGATAGAAATTCCATAGCATTATGTGGAGATATTTTAGGTGCAAATGAATTAGGGTTGCGTGCATTCCTTAGCCTTACAGGAGATAGTGTCAAAAATGGTGATTGTGTAGATTCTAAAGGTGTATTTGAGGGTAACTCTCTAAAACTTGGCAAAATCATACAAGAACTTAATGAAGGTAGGGCTATAAATGGCAAAGCCTTGCAAGAACATGTAGAACAAATCTATAATTTTCAAGTGATTAACTCCTATGCAAACAACCCGCATTCCCTAAAAAGCAGAATGCATAAAAAATTAACTTCTTCTCTTGTATATGGACTTTTTACGCAGCCTGTATTTTCCATACAAGCAGCAGAATTTTTACTTGAAAGTCTTAGCGAGATAAATGCCACATTAAACCAACAATGTATAATGGTGCTGGGATTTTTTCCTGTATTACGATACAAAGTGGCACTTTTTTTACGAGATAAATTGCCCGGCGTTTATATCCCAAATGAATGGATAGATAAGCTTTACCACGCAAGTAAAAAAGACGCACAAGAAGAGCAAAAAGTAGGCTTATCTATGTCTTTAGAACTTTTTGAAAATCTACAAAAGTTACATAATAAATTTCATTTTATGAGTGCTAATAAAATAAGCTTAGTAAAGGAGTTTTTATAACTCTAGCTTTAATATTTTTATATTTTTTTTGTAATATAAAATTGTAATAATTGCATAAATATCCTAAATCTCTCTAAGATAACCCTCTTTAACGCTAAGATAAGCTCTCTATAGAATGAGAATATCAAGAGATTCTAATATTTTATATTGTTACACAAATAATAATTACTATAAAGCAAAAATAAATATGGGTCATCATATTATCTTAATACAAACACTTCTTAACACTAGAAGTATAATATGCTAATATAGTAACTATAATACAAAATGTGATAGTATGGTTTTTAGTATTGTATAATGGTATTCTAGCATTATTACACTATGCTAAGATTGCATATAAATAAACAAATTCACTCCGTAAAAAAGGCATGCACATAATATACTTACAAAATATGCCCATAAAAAACGTATGGCAAGAAAACAGAATGCAATATATATTATGAGAAACCACAATGGTGTATAACACATAGATAAGAAAAAATCATGTGCTACAACCTGCAAAATAATAGAATCAAAAAGATTTCCATAATGAAAAATATGAGCAATAATTGCAATAGGAAAAAGCAATACAAAGCAAATACTAAGTGGTATTGACATGAGTTGGTAAGGAGAAAAATATGGGAAAAAATAATGCACAATAGGAATCATCTGTATAAAAATAATGCAATTAAATAAAACAACACCAAACAAAAATTTCTTTAATCCCATATAGGCTGTAAGCATTATGCCAATATGGCGTATAAATAAAAAAATACAAAATACGCCAGCCACAGAAAGCAAAAAACCAACATGAAACAATAAGCTTACATTCCAAGATAATGCCAACAGCACACATAAGAAAAGAGTAAGAAAATTTGTAATTTGCAATCCACAAAAAAGTATAATATAAGCAATGCATGCCATAAGAAAGGCACGCAAAAAACTTGGCTGAAAATCAATAAATACAAGATAACAAAATGCAAAAATAAGCCCCAAACAACCTAAATCATACACTGCATTACGATAGCAAAAAAAACGATGTAGCAAAAAATAAAAAGGACAAATAAGCACATAAAACATAAAACTTAGCACCGCAAGATGAAAACCACTAATAGCAATCAAATGTGCTAAACCCAATGCAGTGGCACTCTGCCTTAATGGCTTTGCTAAATAATCTGCAAAAAAAAGTGCGTGGTAAAGATTGGCAGGAAGCATATCTACATGTTGTTGCTTGATGAAATTACGCAAAAAATGCTTTTTATCTATGCTTGGCATAAGCGATAAACTTGAATTATAAATATTGCAACTTTTTAGAAATTGTAAAAAAGTGCAACGATAAATCTTTCCATATACACGCACTTTTTTACCAATAAGTTGCTTAAACTTACCCCTATAATTTGCATAAAATATATTACCTTGCGTATCTTGCAGTTTAAATCGCTCACTATTTTCTTTTTTAGTATAATGGAATATTATAGTTGCTTCAAAAGTATGACCTTTTTTCATTGCTAAAAAAGTTTGGTATTTCATCAATAGATTACCACAACATAACCCAAGCAATATACTAAAAAGGATTATATAATGTTTGATTGGTATTTGTAAGACAAAAGCATTATTTTTTTGTTGTCGTATATTGATATAATAGGCTTGCTGTATCTTGTGTAGTAATACATGCAAAAAGCCCATATTATCTCCTTTATATTGGTTTAGAATCTTTAATTATTCCCAATATATTCATTTTTTTTCTTACGATGGAAAGTAATAGCAAATCGATGTGCTTCATCGCGTAGTTTTTGCAAAAACTGCAAACGCATATCATTTGCATGCAAACGAAATTCAAAATCTTTTGAACGCACAATATCTCTTGCTTGACCTTTTGCACGATATGCTTTAAAATCGCGTTTCTCTTTTGCGATAGCTAACACATTAACGCATGCCCCGCTTGCTTGCAAAATTTCAAGGGCAAGATTAATTTGTGCCATACCACCATCAAGCAACCATAAACTTGGTGCGGGCATTTTGCCAAAACTTTGGGCTCTACGCAATAGCATTTCACGCATTTGGCTATACTCATCTTTACCATCTAAATGGTAATGCCTATAACCGGGCTTATAAAATTCATAATCCATATAACTTACCATACCACCAACTATAAAACTCCCACTATGATGGCTTGTATCAAAAACTTCAATACTTGTAATTTCTTTATCTAATGCAAAAAGTGTTCGAATCTCTGCTAAAATATGCTCTTCTTTTACATGTAGTTTTGTTTTATGTGTCAATATATGCAATGCATTAGTGCGTGCAAGTGTAGCAAGACGGAATTTTTCTCCTCTTTGTGGAGCAAATACTTTCGTAGCAATTTCTGGAATAGAATCTCTTAATAATTGCAAGCTTTTTGAACTAATATCAGCTAAAATAATATCATCACATAATGAACCCTCTTTGAGAATCTTAAGAAGTGCTTGCGTATAAATTTCACATGCTAATTCTTCTTGCAAAAGTGAATTTGTTGGGGCTAATACATCATTATGTTGTAATGGTATATTCAATTTTACAAATTGGTGGTGCGTGCTTACAACTTTTCCATTACGCACAAAAAGCTTTAGCAATACACCTGCTTTTTCTTGCAAAACAAAACTATATACATCGGCATTATAAAGCTTTTTCATATCTACAGCACAAAATTGCTCCACTTCTTTTAATATAGTAATACAATCTTTACAAATTTTTGCCTGTTCAAAAAGCTCTTGTGCAGCAAACATATACATTTGTTTTTCCAATTCTTTTTGCATTTTATTTGTATTACGCATAAGTGCTATAGCGGTTTGCACATAGTTATCATATTGCTTTTTTGTTTGTAAATCTTTTATGCTGCAAACACCAAGACATTTATTAATCTGATAATAAAGGCATGGTTTTTTACCCTTTAAACAGCTTGCTTGTTGCACAAGTGGAAAAAGTTCATATAAACTTTGTAATATCTCCTTTGCTCCTTTTGGATATGGACCAAAATACAACACATCTTTGTGCTTTACAATGCGTCTTGTAATGCTAAATCTAGGATAAACATCTTGCAAATTAATAGTGATATAGGGATATGTTTTATCATCACGCAATAAAATATTATACTTTGGATTCTGTGATTTTATAAAAGAATTTTCAAGAATAAGTGCTTCTCTTTCATTGGCTACCACAAGTGTATGAATGCTTGCTATCTGTGCTACCATATGTTGGATTCTAAGACTATTTTTTGGATTTGGTAAGCACTCCTTTGTAAAATAACTTTTAACGCGTTTGGCAAGATTTTTTGCCTTACCTACATAAAGCAAACGTGCATTATTGTCATAATACTGATAGATTCCGGGTTCATTTGGAATCTCTTGTAGTTGTGCTTTTAAGGTATCATTCATAATGTCTCTTTTGTTTCTTTATAGCTAGAAATACTGCTTGCTTACACATTGCTATATGCCTTAAAGCATATTTTTTATATTGTAGCTAACATTCTAATACAATAAAACAACCCTATAAAATTATTATATTCTTATTATAAAAAGTATAGTATTTTCCATTCTATCATAAAAACTAACTTTTTCCAAGTATTTGCAATATAGCTTTTACCATATCATTTGGTTGGAGTTGCAATATACTGCTATCAACTCCTTGCAATGCCTGATTAATCTGTGTATCTTTAAAACCTAATGCTACCAATGCCTCATACGCAAGCTGCACATTTGCATTATTTGGCATTTGCATAGTTTGTGTGTAACCCGCTAATTCAAGCATAATCTTTCCTGCTACTTTTGCACCAATGCCTTTTACGCTTTTCAATCCCGCAAGATTATTTGTTTGTATGATAGCAAGAAATTGTTCAACAGAGTAACTTGATAAAATCATAAGTGCTATTTTTGCTCCTACACCATTCACTTTCAAAAGTTGCAAAAAAATCTCACGTTCTTGACGCGTAAGAAAACCATATAAAAGTTGCGAATCTTCGCGGATAATTTGGGCAATTTCGAGTGTTGCTTGTGTTTTATTTTGTAATGCAGCACTTGTTAATAATGAAATTTCAACCATATAGGTAATACCACCTATTTCAAGTTCTACACCTGTTGGCAAAAGCTTTTCTATATTTCCCTTTAATCTTACAATCATAATTTCCCTTCCATTATGAATATGTTTATATCTAATAGCATAAAAAGTTTATGTGTGCATAAATACACGCCTATATATTAACGAGGTATTTGGTTTTGTGCAAGCATACCTAAAAAATTTTGTATGCCACCTTTTTGGCTTAATTTTTTTGCGAGTTTGCTTGCTTGGTCAAATTGCTTTAACGCACGATTAATATCACTTACTTGAAGTCCGCTACCAAGTGCAATACGCTTTCTTCTTGAACCATTTAAAATACTTGGATCTTCACGTTCTTTCAAAGTCATGGAATTTACCATAGCACGGATAATTTTAATTTCTTCTGCATTATCCAAATCCACATCTTTAAGTGATTTAGCCATATTGCCCATACCCGGAATCATTGACATAAGCGAGCTTACTGAACCCATTTTTTTTACATTTTCAATCTGATTCAAAAAATCAGTGAAAGTGAAAGTGCCTTTTTTAATCTTTTTATGAATATCTTTAGCTTCTTTTGGATTAATAACGGCTGCAGTTTTTTCTGCAAGGCCTGCTAAATCTCCAGCACCCATTAAACGCGATACAATCCTATCAGGCATAAATAAATCAATATCGGCAATCTTTTCCCCCATACCCATAAAACGCAATGGAATACCAATTTGATGAGCAATAGATAGTGCTATACCTCCTTTTGAATCACTATCAAATTTACTCAAAATAACACCTGTAATACCAATCTTTTCATGAAAGGTTTGTGCAGTCCGCACACCATCTTGACCGCTTAGTGAATCTGCAACATAAAAAGTATCATGGGGCTGCAACACTTTTTTAATCTCGCTTAATTCATGCATAAGTGCTTCATCAATTGCCAAGCGTCCAGCAGTATCATAAATTACAACATCAAATTGCCCTTCTTGTGCATAAGCCATAGCATCTTTTGCCACAAGAATAGGATCTTTAGAATCTGAATGGAATACGGCAATCTCAATTTGTTCTCCCAATGTTTTTAACTGCGTAACTGCTGCTAAACGTTGCAAATCGCAAGGCACGAGTAAAACTTTTTTATTGCGAGATTTTAAATAATTTGCAAGCTTTGCACAAGTCGTTGTTTTGCCGCTACCTTGTAATCCACTCATAAGAATATTTGTAGGTGGCTTTGGAGCATAAGTAAAACCATAAATGCCACTAACTTCTAAAATTTCTAAAAGCGATTGGCTAAGCCCATTTAAAAAACTATCTCTACCAATACCATTTGCCTTTGTCTTCTCTTTTGTTTTCTGTAAAATATCTTTTGTGGTTTTATGATATACATCATTTTTAAGCAATACTTTTTTTAATTCATCAAGTGCTTTTTCAAGTGCCTTTTCATCATCATTGAATCTAATCTTATTAATAGCACCACGAAAACCATTACTTAAAGTTTCAAACATATATTATCCTTCCAATGAATATACTCATCTTTGTCAAATTACTAAGCATAAATTATAGCAAAATTTTATATAAAACACATGAAGTATATGCATATAAAAAATATAAATATTGCAAAAACATATTAATATAATATATTTATTTGCCAAGAAATATTCTTTATAATTCCCTACATATAAAATATACTAATAGCTAGCAAAACACTCTATTATATAGGGATAGTTTCTAAATACATGCCTGCCAAAAATATCATTTCTTATTGTAATTAAAATTATAAAATAATGATATAAAAGCTAAAATTTAGTTCAATAAAATATTCAAATAAATATAACCAAAAGCCTCCATGAAATTCTATATCTATGCCACAAAAACCATAAATGTTATTATACAAGACACTTTAGCATATATTACAATACAAAGCCTATTCACTTAAACGTTTAATCTTTGCACCAAGCCCACTTAGCTTTGTTTCAAGCTGCTCATAACCTCTATCTAAATGATAGATTCTATGCACTTTTGTTACACCTTTTGCAACAAGGGCTGCAAGCACAAGAGCCGATGACGCACGCAAATCAGTTGCCATAACATCAGCACCTATTAATTCTGTTTTACCTTGTATCTGTGCTACATTCCCATCGATTGTAATTGTAGCACCAAGTCGTTGTAGCTCATTAACATGCATAAAACGATTTTCAAATAATGTCTCTTTAATAAAACTTGAACCATAGCATTGTGTGCTTAATGCCATAAATTGTGCTTGCATATCTGTTGGGAATCCCGGATATTCTGTTGTTGTAATGCGGAATGCTTGCAAAGGTTTTTGGCATGAATACAAGGTCATTATGCCATTATGGGAATCCCCTTGAAACATTGTTTCAAAGCCAATTTCATTAAGCTTTAATACAATGCTTTCAATATGCTCCTCACATACATCATGCAAGGCAATTTGTGAATTTGTAATCGCCCCAACACACAAATAAGTGCCCGCCTCAATGCGATCTGGTATCACCTTTATTGGTTGCAAATCAAGAAGTTCGCCACCTGTCCCTTCAATAATAATTTCTGAAGTGCCTATACCTTGAATTGGCAATCCACCCACTTGCAATGCTTGGCATAACTGGACTACTTCTGGTTCTTTAGCGGCATTAATAATGCGTGTTTTCCCATGTGCTAATGCTGCAGCCATAACAACATTACTTGTGCCCGTTACCGTGATTTTATCAAAAACTATATCAGCCCCCTTTAATCCCTGTTTTGCATGTGCAATGATATAACCACCCTGTACTTCTATAGTTGCCCCAAGCTTTTGCATAGCTTTAATATGTAAATCAACAGGACGAGCACCAATTGCACAACCACCGGGCAAACTCACTTCACAATGTCCAAAACGTGCCAAAAGCGGTCCAAGCACAAGGATTGAAGCACGCATTTTACGCACAATATCATATATAGCTTTTGTCTCATGCACATGAGTGCTATCTATGATTCTATGCCCTATACCCTGTGTTGCAACACTTGCACCAAGCATAGTAAGTAAGCGTATAAAAGTATTAATATCAGCTACTTCAGGAAGATTGCAAAGCTCCATTGGTTGCCTAGATAACAATGAAAGTGCAAGTAATGGTAATGCCGCATTTTTCGCACCCGAAATTTTTACACTTCCTTGTAATGTGTAGCCACCTTCAATTTCCAAATAATCCATAGATACCCTTTTTTGTATAATATAAGTCTATATTGTAACATATTTTTATAGAATCTTTTGCTAGCAAAATACAACTTATTGTGATAGAAAATATTAATAAAAAATTCATATTTTTTAATTTTTGATTGTTTTATTCTGCATTAGCCATATATTATTATGCTATGTTTTTATATGTAGGGCTTTGCAATACCATATATCACTCATCTATACATTACCAATTAGATATACCTATTTAAATTTATCAATTTTGTTATTATAAAAAACACAACATATTCATTGTATTTTGCAACTAATCAATATATAAAATTACTAAAAATTATTTACAAAAACCTACACTATAATATTACATATGGATTTATATATTTTCATAAGTATATATCTTAAAAATCAGGTATTCATTCTTTTGTGTTATATTTTACGTATAGCTAAAAATTTTGTATATATTTATTTCTTGCTTTTTAATTTGATAATAAGGCTAACTAAACATAAAAGTTTTTATAAAAACCTATCTCCTATATACCATAAAACATCATGCAAAGCTAAATTATTTCTTCGATAAAATATCTTGGACGTCTTTTAGATTCAGCATATATTTTACCTACATATTCTCCTATAATTCCCAAACTTAAAAGCTGAATGCCACTAAAAAAACATAATGGAACAATAGTAGAAGCCCAGCCATACACTACACCATTTGTAAAAAATTTGACAAAAAGTGCATAGCAACCAAGCCCAATTGAAAGTATAAAAAATATAATTCCCAATATACTTACTAAACGCAATGGCACAACACTAAAACTTGTAATGCCATTCCACGCAAATGCAAGCATTTTACTTAAAGGATACTTCGACTCACCTGCAAAACGTTCAAGCCTATCATATTCTACTATATCACTTTTAAAACCAATCAAAGGGACAATCCCTCGTAAAAATAAATTAACTTCATTAAAGGCAAGTAAAGAATGTATAGCTCTTGCTGAAAGCAAACGATAATCTGCGTGATTATAGGTAATTTTCACACCCATAACTTCCATAAGTCTATAGAAACCAAGTGCAGTGTATTTTTTAAAAAAGCTATCCTTAGTGCGAGATTTTCTCACACCATAAATGACTTCAGCCCCATTTTTTGCTTTTGCAATAAATTCATCTATAACGCTAATATCATCTTGCAAATCACAATCTATACTAATGGCACAATCGCATTTATCTACTACATATTCCAATCCCGCTAAAAGTGCATTTTGATGCCCATAATTACGAGAGAGTTTAATTGCCTTTGTTATTATATCTGTATGCAAAGATATAGTATTGTCGTTAGTAATAATATTCTTAGATTCTATATTATTTGCATAGTTTGATAAATACGGGGGGGGGGGGGGAATATTTGCGTTTATATCTTGCAATATTTGCCATGTGCGATCTTTACTTCCATCATTTACAAAACATAAGAAACTCTGTGGAGCAATAACCCCTGTTTCTATTAATTGTTGTAGTTTTTTAGATAAAACACTATATGTTTCTCTTAATACTGCTTCTTCATTATAACAGGGAATAACTATAGATAACACCATTTTCATCTCTTTATAAAAAATTCAAACATTTTTTAGTTTTTTTCGCTACATTTTCCTCCACATAATTTTTGCAATTCATTATTTTTTTCATTTAACATATTGTCAATTTCGCGTGCAACTCCTTTTGTGCCTTCTTCAAAAATTGTGAGATTTTTATCCACAAATTCCTTACTTACAGCCTGCTTTTCTTTCATTGGTGCAGCAATTGCATTTGCATAAGAATGCACAGCAATATGTTCTTTCTCTAAATTTTTATAGCCTTGAGTATCTTTAAAGTTCTTATGCCCATCACCCTCATAATACCATTTACCAAGACGACAACTCTTATGATCTACAACACCAAATTCATCAGATGAACCAAGTATAAACGAATAAAGATTATTTTTATATACCATATGATCAAGTTTTGCAAGTGAGCAAAAAACAAGGTTATTAATCATACTCAACATGTATTTAGACTGGATAGATGATGTAGAGAGTTCTTGCATCATACCCACTATTTCATCAACATTTTCACGCATAGATTCTGAAATTGTATTAATTTCCTCTGTGTTAATATGTATATCACCACTTTCTTGTTGCATAGCTTTCACTACAATAGCAATATCTTTTGTCGCCTTTTGCGTTTTTTCAGCAAGCTTTCTCACTTCATCTGCAACTACTGCAAAACCTCTACCATGTTCTCCTGCTCTTGCTGCTTCAATCGCAGCGTTTAAGGCAAGTAAATTTGTTTGTTCAGCAATATCATCAATTAAAGAAATTACATTTGTAATATCGTTGCTACGCCCACTAAGCGATTGTGCTAGTGTCTGTGCATGTTGCATTTTATCACACAATTCACCAATATCAGATAAAGATTTACGGGTAATGTCAAGTCCCTGTTGTGAAATATCTGCTGCAGTTTCAGAGCTTTGCAAAATATGTCCTAAATCTTGAAAAATAGTGGCAAAAGAATCTTGGGCAGTAGCAAGCCCACCTTTAAGTGCAACATGATGTAAATGAGTAATATCAAGCCCGCCTAAATCTTTATCTCTAAATGAACATTTTTTAAGACAATATAAATCTACATCTTGCACGCGTTTATGTCGCACTACATAAGATGTAGCTTCTAATGCTATAACTGCATTTTTAGTTGCCAATTGTGCTAGTAAAGCCTTTGTATCTTTAATGGTTTCTGCATTTATATTGCGAAAAACAATTTCACCATTTGCTACACCTATAATAATTTCTTCAAATGCAAATGCACTAACTTGACGATAAAATTCAAGTTCTTGTGCTAAAGCCTTATTTTCTTGTTCCTTAGTCTGTAACTCTCTTTGAAGTGTTTTTGAAGATAAAAACATATAACATTACCTTTAATATCAAAAAAAATAAATGCTTTATTTTATCACAATATTTTATTTTTTTATGTATCCCATATTAAATATTTTCATTTTTTTTTGGGGAAATAGCAAAAAGCAATCATTACGCCATACATAATCCATTGCTCATTCCAATAAAATTTATCTCCCTACCCCTATTTACTATTGTTTTATAAAAAATCAAAAAAAATATGTCAAAAATATGCTATTTAGTATTTTGCAAACCGCTAACTCCTACCACCAATCACAACTCTTATCGCTTTATTACAATAATACAACTTTAATCTTTTACTCTTATTGTCCTATATATTTATGAGTTACCTGCTTAAAAAGCAAGGATTTCCCAACTAAAGCAACATTAAACAATACAGAAAGTATTTATAGCTCCACGACTCTTAACCTAATTTTATTGTCTAATAAATAAACTCAATAACCAAATATTTTTCATATTATTTTGCAATATTTACTTAATAAGCAACATAATCCATTTATTATCTAAAAGACAAGTGTTTGCTTGCAAAATTTTAATAAAAAATATTTATATAAGTTTTATATTGTATATAATTATGAAACATATAATTCTAATAAATTTATAGAAAACATCATATAGTAAAATATACAGATAAAAAATCAATGCTTAAGCAAATCCACAAATACAACAAGTATGCTTAAACACAAACTAAAAACACAAATGCTTCTTAATATATTTATTCTGCGATACCTAATCTTTCTGTATAGGAACTATACACTAAAAGTCTTTTTTGCTATCTTTTTTAATACCCATTAATCCCAAATAAGACTGCAATCACAGCTTATCTCAATAATTTTATTCTATTGTTTTATTCTATTCATCAAAGTATGATTTTAAGAATCTTAACTACATAGCACCATCAATATATATATTTATTATAAAATAATGCCTAAGCTTTAAGGTTTTGCCATAACCTCCACAGGATTAATATGCTTACCATCTTGCACAATTTCAAGATTTAATCTATCATTTATACGCCCTATAACATAACCTTTCTTCACAATAAAACCTTTCTTTAAGGTAGGTGCAATCTTATCAAGCATAGAATAAATAGTATGCATAGCATGAGCATGTTCAACAACAACCACTTTTTTTAAACCCGGCATTTCTTCAGCATAAATCACCTTACCATCCATAATATTATAAACTTTTGCATCATTTTTCTTTGGTTTTAATACTACCCCATTATTAAAAATTTTAATTTTATATGCTGGATCAATATAATCTCCAAATGCTTGCTCAATTACATATGAATCAAGAGGTGTGCCTGCTCTTTTACCTACATATCTTGCTGTTTCTGGACGTTGGTATACACTATCAACACGTTTCAGCTCTTCAAAGCTATTAATAGTATTAGATGCTTCTGCTGAACTCAAGGCAGCATCATATTTACGCTGAATTGCTTTATTTTGCTCACCTAAAAACTGCTGGGCTTTTTTACTATCTATCTTTGCTATACGCTCTGCTTCTTCTTTTGCTTTTTTTTCTGCTGCTTGCTTTGCAAGTGCAGCCTTTTTTCGTTCTGCTTCTATTTTTTTCTTTCTTTCTTTTTCAAGTTTTGCTAGTCTTTCTTTTTCAAGTTTTGCTAAACGCTCTTGTTCTTGTTTTTTGCGAATCTCTTCTTGCGTATTTTTCTTTAAGATATTCAACTGCCCTAAAAGCTTATCAAGCTCTTTTTTTTGCATATCAATAGCTTTTAGTCTCTGGTTATATACTTGCATTTCGTTACGCATATTATCAACAAGAATTTTTTGTTTAGCAATCATAGTTTGTAAATCTTGATGTCTTGTTTCTTGTGTCGTGATAATTTGAGTTACCTCCTTAATACTACTATTAATATCATTGATTTGCTTTGCGATAGCACTTTGTTGTTTTTCAATATTTGCAATATTATTAATTGTTTGCTTTTTTAGAATCTTGAATGCTTCGCGTGCTACCATATCATCAAGACTTAACACTTCCTCATCATCAAGCACATAAGCAATTGTCATATATTGTAAAATTAAATTAGCAAGTTTTGCCTGTGAATCATTAAGTGTATCATTTAATGTTGCTAACGTATTTTCAAGAGATTGTAATTTTGCTTCTTGTGAGCGGTTCTGATCTTTATTGTCCTCAATATTTTTTGCAAGATTCTGTATTTCTGTGTTTAATTGCTTAATTTGTTGCATATTGTTGTTAATGTTTTGTCCCAATGTGCTTAATTTAAGATTTAAATTTGCACGTTGTTTATCAATATCGCTTTTTTGTGCTTCACTTTTTTGTATATTTTTATTAATCTCATTTAAATCTGCAGATTTTACAATACTGCAAAAAAGCATACCAAACAGAAAAAAAGAATGCACTAGGCGTTGTTTCATGAACGTGCCTTTGAAAAAATAACAAACACCACACAAAAAGATGATGATGTAAATGCTGCAAAAAAAAGTTTTATAAAATCTGGAGGTATGCGAAAAATACTAAGCCCAATATTTAAAGCCTGCAATATTTCAAGTGTAATTTGTAAATTTGCTATATAAAAAACAAGTAAAATAATAAAAAAACTTGCCAAAAACGAATCAATAAGTGCGAGCTTAAAAAGAGAGCGGTTGCGTATCCAAATATTTGCACCCATAATATCCATAATTTCCATTTTATCCTTATTGACATACCTCCAAATTTCAATTTGTTTTAGCATAAGCATAAAACTGATAACTGCTAAAATAATTGCAAAAGTAATTACACTAATTTTGATAAAACTAAGTAATGTATAATTTTCTAAATGCCGTTTTGAGAATGTATCAACAGATAATACATTGGAGTTTTTCTTAAGCACTGCCTCTATGGCATTAAGTCTTTCTGTGCTTGGAAAATATTCAAGGCTTAAGCTATAAAAGTAGGGTAATTGCCGTGTAAGATTTGTTAGATTCACATCATTAATGCCTTTTGTAAGCTTTGCAATTGAATCTTTAGGATTAAGTTCTGTTAATTCCTTTGCTTCTACAATCTTTGAACGTATAGAGTCAAAAGTAATAGGTTTTTTAGCTGTGATTCCAATAGCATATTTTTGCGTAATAAACTGCTCTTGCTTTGCAACAATACGCTCTAAAATAAGCAAGCACTGCAAACTAAATAGCATGGTAATTAATGGGACAAGTAATGAGAGATGTCTTTTAAGCGTATTCATGGATTAAGCCTTCTTTGATTTCTATTTTTCGATATTTTAGATTTAAATGTTTTGGGATTCTGTGGGTTACAACAACAATTGTAATATTAAGTTGCTCATTTGATGATTTTAAAAGCCCCCAAATCATATCACTCGAATAATCATCAAGATTCCCTGTTGGCTCATCACACAAAATAAGACGAGGTCTATGGGCAATTGCTCTAGCAAGTGCTACTCTTTGCTGCTCTCCACCACTAAGCTCTGGTGGATATTTGTTTGCCTTATGTAAAAGACTGATATGAGAGAGTAATTTTTCTGCTTGTGTTTTAATCTCTGCTTTAGGAAATTTATTAATAATCATAGGCAAAGCAATATTTTTTTCCACATTCCAATCTTGAATTAATTTATAATCTTGAAATACAATACCCATTTTACGCCGTAAAAGCGTAAGTTTATTGCTGCTAATACGTTTCATATTGCAATGCAATACATTAAGCTCACCCTCTTGCACACTTATATTCCCATAAATAGAGCGTAAAAGTGTGCTTTTACCACTACCGCTTGCACCAGATATAAACACAAAATCTTTGGGATATATAGTAAAATTTGCATTTTTTATAACAAGCCCTGTGCGTTTATATCCCAAACAAAGTTGTTTTGCCCGAATAATTGTTTCCATAATACTACCTCTATTTATTATTATCTTTTAATATCTCACATAAAAATATATGTGCTTGCATATGCGAACGCACATGTAATGGAGTTTTTAAATAATGCAAGCTTTTATCTTGCTCTAAAACAAGATAAGTATTAAAAGGCATATAAAAACTGCCAAAAGCGAGTTGCGCAATACTCACTTGATGCTTTGCGTTAGGTTTTGCACAATATAAATCTCCAATATTAATAAACACTGAATCTTGCACCCATTTTTGGTTGCAAAATGGTTGCAAACTTGGAATCTTTAGGGAAAATGAAAAGGTAGTATCATTTTTAATATCTTCATTTTTTATAAAATTATGCTTAAAAATATGAAGTTCATAAATATCTTTTTTCATATTAGACCAACGTGCTTCATATTTACTTATAATTTTTATATCTTGATTTTTTAATACTTCAAAATGTGCATAATCTGCACTTAATGCCTCTTGAATGCTATCTTTTACATATTCATAATCATCACTACGCATGTTAATATATCCACTATCTTTTAATATTCTAAAGCTATTTTCAAGAAAATCACGGCGAAAAACGCGTCTATGCTTTGCTTTATTCCATGGGATAGGAAAGTGTAAAAATATTATTTCTACACTTTTTGCTTGTAGTGCTTGGATGCCAAGACGTGCATCAAGATTGCAAATAAAAAGATTTTTTAGTCCATAAATTGCTATAGCATTAATCACTTGTCGTATTGATGGAGTATGAATCTCAAAACCTAATATTATTTTTTGTGGGTTTGATTTTGCCAAATCAAGAATATGACGACCACTCCCAAACCCTATTTCGATATAATCTGGTTGTAATGTAGATAACTCCATCTCATTAACAAGATAACCAGATTGCATACCTTTTGTATGCTTTGTCTGTGTTTGTTGGAGATTGTGTGTTATAACATTGAGTTTTGTTGCCATAAAGCTTAATACTTTTTTAATCAGCAAAAGATCACTTGGGCGAGTTAATTTATCAACTTTATAAAGAACATCATGTTTTCTTTGAATACAACGAATAAAAAACACATCATCTCCATAAATAACAGGCAATAATGAAAGATTAGGAAATCTTGCATTAACAAGTGGCTCCATAATACGAAACCCATCATGTTCTATGCTATCTGCTGGAAACATATTTTTACTGATAAAATGTGGCATATTTTTTGCCCCCTATTTATTCTTTAGAATCTTTTGGTGCTTGCGTACTTTCTTGTTGTATAGCACTAGGAGTTGCTATATCAACTGCTGTTGGTTGTGGTTGTAAAAGCAAAGTAACTTGTCGGCTTGGAGCAGATTCTATACCATGCTTATCAACACCTACAACATAATAAGTATAACTCACACCTTCTTTTATGCTACTATCTGTCCAATTCGTATTTGTAATTTGGCTAAATTTATTAAGCATACCATCACTTCCTTTGCGATATACGATATAACTTGTAACACGAGTATCTTTGGTTTTATCCCATGCTATTAGGGCACTCCCATTTTCAATGATACTCTCTGTAAGATTTGGAGCTAGAGGTGGTGGCAATGTTTGACCCGCTATACCACTATCTTGAAATTCTGATTCTAATTTATATTTATCAACTGCTGTAATCTTATAATAACGTATCGTTCCATGAGAATCTATTTTATCAACATATGATTCTCTTGTTACAAATGCGAGTTTCTTGTAAGCATCTGAAGGTGAGCTTGATACCCAAACATTATAACCAACTACATCTTGAGACTCACTTGCACCCCATTCTATCCAGATAGCACGTGCCTTATCATTTGTAGCTGTAACCCCTTGTATAATAGGCGGAACTGCACGCGTTTTTCCTACAACAACTTGACTTGGAATTGATTTTGCCCCTTCATAGCTTTGAGCAATAATTCTATAACTATGTATAGTGCCATTCTCTATATTTCTATCAAAAAACTCTACAAGCATGCGGTTTGTTGTTGAGCCAACAGCAACGAATTTTCCGCCTTTCTCCTGCCGCTCAATAATATAGTTTTTTACAATAGGATTTGGGCTAGGACTCCAAAATATTTTAATCTTATGTGCATAATCTTGCGATGCATAAACAAAAGTTACAGGATCGATAAAAGAAGTTTTTACTTTTAATGATTCACTTTTTCTTGATACTTTAGAATCTTTACCCACAGATGCAATAGCATAAACATATTCAGTTTGTGGCTGTAATTTATCATCATAATAATGTGTTGAAAAAGCATTTTTAACAAATGCTATTTTTTCAAATTTTTTCTTTTTATTTTCACGATAAATAATATAACCATCAATTTGCGTGGTGTCTTCAGGCGTTTTCCATTCGAACCCAACAGAAGTTACATCGGGCAATGCACGAAATGTTTTGACAATAGGGAGGTTGGAATCAACCTCATCTTTTATACCCATAAGACTAAAAATTTGTAAAGACCCACATCCATATAACAAAAAACTAGTAAATAGATATATCAATACAATACGACATTTACCATACAAACATTTCATAAAATAATGCTCCTTACATAGTTTATTGGAATCTAATATTTAAGCTCATTTTGCCACTGCAATAAAAATGATTCTAGCCTATCTTTGTAATCCACAAAATTCTCTTCTAGGAATTTTACCAAATCTTTGGGTAATTTTGCACTAAAAACCGCACCTTCAAAGTAAAGAAGTTGTGCATGAAGCAACATTTTTGTTTGGTATGTGCTTTTTAAATTCTCTGGACTATATAATATATCGCCATAAATATATCGTTGCAAAGTGCTTAAATGCACGCGTATTTGGTGTGTTCTGCCACTAAAAAGACGCACACCTATAAGCTCAAACACTCCATTATCACTTTGCATAATTTTTCTTAATTCGCTTTTTGAATCTCTTGCATTTGGGAATTTTGCCTTATCGAGTTTTGCCATTTTTAAACGATTGTTGGGATTCCTCCCTATAAAACATTCCACAAAAGTATCACATTGCAAGGGCTTATTAATGACACAAATATAGATTCTACCCATAGTGCGATTATGTAACATTTGTGCAAAATGCAAATGGCTTGTATTATTCTTTGCAACTAAAATTGCACCGCTTGTATCTTTATCAAGACGATGCACAATACCAAAACGCAATGCACCATTAATTGTAGAAAGCTTATAATTATGTGCTTGTAAATAATCAGTAAGCGTTGGTCCTTGCACGCTTGGGGCATGATGGACAACCAAACCACGAGGTTTATTAAAAATCACATAATCATCTGTTTCATGGATAACCTCTATTGTCAGCAATTTTACATATTCCTTAATATCTATCATATTTGCTTGTTGTGTAGCATATGCATAAATTTGCACACATGCTCTTTTTTTCAAGATTCTACTTTTTTTTGCAACTTTATTATCAATGCTTACAAGCCCTTCTTCTATCCATTGGCTTGCTTGAGAACGCGAGATTCCGAGCAGTTGCTGCAATGCACTATCAAGACGCATATAATCATGGAGAATGCAAAAATGATAAAGTAAATGCACGATGTTTTCCTTAATATAAAAATTAATAACCACATTTTAGCGAAAACTTGCTATAATTTTGTTGCCTAAAGGTTTCGTGTTTCTCCTTTATACATTGGTAGTCTATTTAAAATATATTTTTGGGTTGCACTGGGTTATGTGTGTCAGCACTTCCGTTCTATGTTTATCATAGTGAAGAATATCACTATTCTAGGACCTGCCGCCTAATTAACTCGTAAGACCCTATTGTTGTAGCTTTAGTTGGGCTTACACAATAAATAGGAGTAGCGGACTTTTGGGTGTTATTATAAATACTATATTTTAATCAAAAAGGCATATTTTGCAAACTTCATATGATACACTTCATGCTTTAAATATTTTAATTATTGGCAATGGCGGTAGAGAATATAGCATTGCCCTTGCATTACGCAAAGACAATAAAGTAAAAAATATTTTTTTTAGTCCAGAAAATCCAGCTGCTACATTATTGCTTCATGCAAAACATTTTACTTATCAAAACCACAATGAATTACTAACACATATCCACACTCACAATATTACCTTTGTTGTTATTGGTCCAGAAGCCCCACTTATGGATGGTGTAAGCGATTTTTTAGAATCTCATGGTATTCTTGTATTTGCACCAAGTTATGCAAATGCAAAACTTGAGGGTTCAAAAGCCTATATGAAATCATTTATTAGCAAACTAAAAATCCCAACTGCACGTTATAAAGAAATCACAATGCAAAATATAGAAGAAGGTAAAGCATTTATACAAACACTCCCATTACCCATTGTGCTTAAAGCAAGTGGGCTTTGTGGAGGCAAAGGCGTGCTGATTATAGATTCTAGAGAAGAAGCACAACAACAATTATTGCTCATGCTTCAAGGAAAGCTCTTTGGAGAAGCGGGTAAAAATGTTGTTATTGAAGAATTTCTAGATGGATATGAACTCTCTATTTTTGCATTAAGCAATGGCAATGATTATGTTGTATTGCCAGCATGCCAAGACCATAAACGTTTGCTTGATAATGATAAAGGACCAAATACAGGTGGTATGGGAGCTTATACCAACTTACCACAAACATTATATAATAAGGAATTGGAAGAAAAAATTAAACAAAAGATTCTAACACCAACATTTAATGCACTTGCAAAAGAGGGCACGCCCTATAAAGGTGTTATCTTTGCGGGTATTATGGTTGTGGCAAATGAACCTTATTTACTTGAATATAATGTGCGTTTTGGTGATCCAGAATGTGAAGTATTAATGCCACTTTTAAAGACTTCGGCATTGAAACTTATGTATGTTTTTGCTAAAGGAGAAACATTAAAATCTCTAACATTTCATGATGAATGTGTAGTATGCGTTGTAATGACAAGTAGTGATTACGCAAGAGATTCTAAATCAAATGATTATCCTGCAATAATTAATTTTCATGGTATCGACCCAAAGGATACAACTTCATCAGTTGGGCATCTTGTATTTGCAAACACAACTAGAAAAGATTCTGTATTATATGCAAATAGCGGACGTAGCGTTGTTGCTGTTGGTAAAGGAGCAAGCTTACAGGAAGCACGCGATAATGCATATACTCTTGTTGCAAAAGTGAATTTTAAAGGCAAACACTACCGCAAAGACATTGCATACCAAGCATTATTATAGCATAACACTTTTGAAAATTATAAGGCAGTAAAATGGATAGACTAGAGGCAGACTTGTATCGTGAAAATATAAAAATAGCACCAATAAGTGTGCGTATAGGTGCATATTTAATTGATACAATCTTGCTTAGTTTCTTTATCACTATTTTTTTTTCATCAGCCGAACAAGAACGCATTAATATTGCAAGAGAAACAATTAAAAAAACTTATAGCATGCAAAATACACAAACAAGATTAATAAATACACCAGACCTAGATAATAGCGTAATACTTGAAGAAATGCGTATAGCTACCAAAGAAGCACTAGAAATTCTACTTATTAATATGGGACTTTACATTGGTTTGCAAATTATATATTATTTTATTTTTACATATTATTATGGTGCAACACTTGGACAGATTATTTTACGCATACGCGTTGTTGATTCTCGCCGTTTTGATAAACCAACCTTACATGTAAGCATGAAACGTGCAATAACAAAATGTTTCTTTGGTGCTATACTTTATGTTGGTTTTATTGTGGCTTTTGTTGATAAATTCTATCGCACATTGCATGATAAAATGAGCAATACCATCGTTATTGTAGCATAAATATGTTGTATTCTTTTGCCCTATATACCCCAGCAACAAAGCGATTATCATATTTTTTTATAGCTACGATATGTATATTTATGCACTATAATTTTGCATATGCCACAACATATAATACTCTCCATCCACAAGATAGTGCAACTTTTTTGTATGATTCAAATACACAAGAGCTATTGCCTACATCACCATCAAAAAACCAACAAACACAAGTCCCAAAGAATGTAAAACAAACATTAAGTGAAGATGAAAAAGAGGAAATAAGTAAAAATTTACAAACAGGAATAAGCAAACATGATACAGATTACACAAAATTATTCGAGCTTTTAGGCGAACAAATTGAACACTATGATAATTACATGATTGTGCGTGGTAATGCTATTCTAAAGAATAAAGAAGCCTATATCCTTTCTGATGAAATCATATATAATCCCGAATTAAAGCAAGTGCGTTTATTAGGTAATGTGCGTATTTACAAAGGCGATACACTCTCTTTGCTTGCCAAACAAGCTACTATTTATCTTACTAATAACTTTAGTATCATACGCCCTTTTTATATCCAAGATACAGAAACAGGAATATGGACACATGCAGATAGTGCGAGTGCGCAAAAGTCAATATATCGTTTTGCAGATTCTATGGTATCTGGCTGTTCTTTTACTAGCCCAGCATGGCGTATTAATGCAAGCAAGGGTGCATACGATAAAGATAAAAATACATTAGCATTATGGCATCCTCGTATTTATATTGGTGATGTGCCAGTTTTTTATTTACCTTATTTAAAAGTTTCATTAGAGAATAAACGTACAAGCGGAATCTTATACCCAACACTCGGAAATTCAAGCACCGATGGTTTTACCTATATCCAACCATACTATATTGCTTTGCAGAATTTTTGGGATATGACTATTAGCCCACAAATACGCACTGCTAGGGGTGGTGGAGCAAACTTTGAATTCCGTGCGGTCGATAGTAGTAGTGATAAATATATTTTACACTTTAAATATTTTTACAATAATGATGAATATGTCAAAGGGCTAAACTTGTTAAACCAACATATCTATGGGTTTGATTTTAAACATAGCAAACGCAATGTGATTCAAAAATACTTTGGAGTTCATACAACACTTGATAATGCAATGTATTTTGATTTAGCCTTTATGAATGATATTGATTATATGCGTCTTGATGATGTGCGTTATTATCTTAACCAAACCTCATATATCTCAAAAGCAAATCTTTACACACAAACTTCTAACCACTATATTGGCATGAATTTACGCTATTATCTTAATCTCTATACGCCAAACAATGCAACAACACTGCAAAATTTACCCAATATCCAATACCATAAATATATGGGCTCACTTTTTATTAAAGAACTCCTTTATTCTCTTGATTACAAAATGCAATATGCCTATAGAGATAGAGGCTATTCCTATCTCTCTAATGAAATAGCAATACCCATTGGTATGCAATTTTCATTTTTGAATAAATATTTTTCTATTGGTGCATGGCTTCATGTCTTTGCAGGAAATGTATTTGCAACAAACACACAAGATACAACGATTTATACCACACCAAACACTACTACTCTTATGCAGGATTCTATTGGTAATTATGCAAATCTGAACTATAAAATATCAGTAAATAGTGATATTGGACGCAAATATGGTAATTTTTTTCATTCCTTGCAAACTGCGGTTGTATTTAATGCACCTGTAGATAGAGCAGTTTTTACCAATGGGATTTTAAGTCCCGATATTCTTACAACCTATGCTAAGCTATCCACAAATATTCTTGATACTATACAAAGTGGAGCAAATATATGGAATCCACAAGCATTTACAAATATTTACCAAATGATAAGACGGCTTGATTTAACTATGTCAAATTATATTTATAATCGTAAAGGTGCAGAGATTTTCTACTGGCGTATAACACAAACATTCAATTTTGATGATATGGTTTCGCCATTGCGTATTCCAATGGAAAATAAATTGGGCACAACACCAATTGATGGCTTAAATTTCAACCTTAGTATTTTTTACTCATGGTTTTATAGCAACTTTACAGAAATTGGTATCAATGCCAATTACACAAAAGGTGCATATGCAGCAAGCATTTCATACTTTTTAAAACGTGATGATGCCTCATGGAGTATTGATCCCACAACACTTACCTACCGCCCTGTTGATTCTTCAAATTATCTTAGTGCATCACTGCGAGGAGATTTAGGATATTTTGGCTTAGTGGCAGATTTAGGTTATGATTTCCGCACACAAAATATTGTTAATGCAGGTATTGGTATTTATAAGGATATTAAATGTTTTGGTATTGGTTTAAAAGTTGGGAGCAATAGAACACCTGTGCTTACACAAGGCAATACAATAAGTGTTATTGATAATATTTATGTAAAAGCTGAATTTAAATTTGTGCCTTTAACAACCTTTGGTTATACTTATAGATTACGACCTGTTATTGAACAGCAACAATAATTATTTCATTAAAAGGATTATTATGATTACAACAATATATGATGGATTTGCACAAAGTGCAGTAATCGCACCAAAACATGCAAAAATGATTTTACGCCATTCATTGCGTGATAAAATACCGCCAAATGAAATGGGTACTGATGTGCTTTTAACGCGTGAAGGTGAAGTGATGGCAGAACATTTTGGTAAAAATTGCACTTTTAATATAGCACGAATCCATACTAGTGTAATAGAACGTTGTGTGCAAACTGCCAATCTTTTTGCAAAAGGCTACCAAACAAATACAGGAAAAGAATTACAAGTCATACCTACCAATATACTTGCAGATTCTTATATATATGATTTAGAAAAAGCAGTAAATCTTTTTAAAACGCATTCCCCATATTGGATTATGACGGCTTTTTTGCGTGGAGAGGAACTACCGGGCATGCGTGGTTTATATGAAAGTATGCGATTACTTTTTGATTATATTTTTCAAGATACAACATGCGCTGATATGGAAGTATTTATCACACATGATACCTTTTTAATTGCTATTGTATGTTTTTGCCATAATATACAACCTAGTCTTAATGATTTTACTTGGCCATATATGCTTGAAGGTGCATTTTTATATCTTGAAAACCAATATATTCATTGTATATTTCGCGGCGAAACAAAAGCAATACCTCTTCAATTTTAATATAATATGGAGTGCTTATGCCAACAGAACAAAATGATACTCATCATAAAAAAGATGAGATTGCAACAACACAAGAAAACAATGAAACACGAGATTCTAAAGATGGAAAGATACAAACAATAGTGCGTGGTGCCAATGATCTCTCACTTGGAATCTCAATGGTTGTCGCAGTCTTACTTGGTTTAGGATTTGGATATGTGCTATATAAAATATTTGGGTATTATTGGCTAATATGGATTGGTTTGGGCTATGGTGTGGCAGCTGCAATACTGAATGTTGTTAAAGCATATAAACGTTTATATAAAGACTTAGATTCATTAAAACATGATGAAAAATACAAATACATACAGGATAGGATTATAGAAAAACGCGAACTTGAAGCAAAACAAAGACAAGAACAACAAAACAAACCATAACTTCATGCTACAGCTTCATTGATACATACGCGTGTTTCTAATTTTTTGCTATAATTATGCTTTTGAATGATAAAAAGGAAAATAAATATGCTAACATTAAAGCAAGCGATGGCACTACCAAGCAATGAAATAGAATCATATAAAGAGCAAATGATAGATAATATTAAAGCACAACAAGAACTCCATGCTTACATAGAGATTCCAGAGCTTCGTGAAGTAAATAAAGGAAAAATCCCAATACTCATTAAAGACAATATTTGCGTTAAAGATTCTAAACTTACTTGTGCAAGCAAGATTCTTCATGGTTTTGTATCATCATATAGTGCAACTGCGATACTGAAATTACAAGATTCTAATATGTGTGCTTTTGGTAGAGCAAATATGGATGAATTTGGTATGGGTAGCACAACAGAGAAAAGTTGCTATGGTCGCACAAAAAACCCAAATGATACAAGCCGTGTCCCCGGTGGCTCAAGTGGTGGAAGTGCAGCAGCAGTTGCTGCAAAAATTGCCATAGCAAGTTTAGGTAGTGATACTGGTGGGAGCATTAGACAACCTGCAAGTTATTGTGGTGTAGTTGGTTTAAAACCTACTTATGGACGCGTATCTCGCTATGGTTTAGTAGCCTATAGCTCAAGTCTTGAGCAAATTGGTCCAATTACACAAAATGTTGAAGATGCTAGCATTCTACTTGATATTATTAGCGGTGTATGCACAAAAGATTCTACAAGTGCAAATTTAGCACCAACACAAACATTTGCTAAACTTGATCCAAAACGAATATTAAAAATTGCTATATTAGAAGACTTTGTAAAACAAGCAGATATAGCAATACAAAATGCCTATTATGAAACAATAAAAACACTTGAAAATATGGGGCATACTATCATACAAAAACAAATGCTTGATACAGCACACCATATTAGTGCCTACTATATTATTGCTATGGCAGAAGCAAGTGCAAACCTTGCACGTTTTGATGGCGTGCGTTATGGTAGTCGCATAGAAGGAGAAAATCTACAAGATTTATATTTCCAAACGCGTGCACAATTTGGTGATGAAGTGCAAAAACGCATTTTACTTGGCTCATTCGTGCTTAGTAGTGGATATTATGATGCATATTATCTTAAAGCACAAAAAGTTCGCCAACTCATTAAACAGCAATACCTTTCCATATTTGCTGATTGCGATGTTATTTTACTTCCTGTTGCTCCAAATGTTGCCCCACCCTTCAACGCAACAAAAAGCTCACTTGAAATGTATCTAAGCGATATTTATACAATTGGTGTCAATCTTGCGGGACTACCAGCTATTAGTATACCTGTTATTAAAAAACCCTTACCCATTGGTATGCAATTCATAGGCAAAGCATTTGATGAGCAAACAATTTTAGATATTGCCTTTGGTTTAGAACAAAATCAAATATAGTGGTATAACTTCCACAAGATTCTATAAACTTTGGATTTTGAATACTAATAGGTTGTGTTTCTCTACTGATGCATATGGTGCTATATGAATAGTTATATAAAAAAACACTAACAAGTGATTAGAGACTTTTATTTCTATGCTAAATATCCAAATAAAAACTAAGTCAATAACACCCACACCAATAAAACATTAAATTTATTAGCTTAAAAATAAAAACAACATCACTTTTAGCACATAAAACTTAAGTTTTATGTGCTAAATATGTGTATCGTGGTATTTTTATGATATATTTCTTTTATCTTTGCTATATACCAATATAGCAATTTCTTCTTATAATTGCTAAGTAATTTTATAGGAAAATCTAAGATTATACATTCAATATTAAATATGCTATATTCAATTTTCTACTTATTGTTTTAATGGACTTGCTTTGATAGAATCACTTTATATGCAAAGCCAAATGCAATAGCAAATAAATAAATAATAATAATACAAAAAGCTAGCAATACATAACCATACTTTACTATACCCATAGTTTTAGAATCGTAACTATGGTACAGCAAGCATTGCTTGCATATATGAAATAAGTTTATATCTAAGCAAATAGTGGAGCAACAATAAAGCCTAATGCAACAGCAAATATAATAGCTATAACGCCCGGAAGTATGAAACTATGGTTAAATACAAATTTACCAATACGAGTAGAACCTGTATCGTCCATTTGCACCGCACCAAGTAGTGTTGGGTAAGTAGGAAGCACAAAAAGTGCTGAAACTGCTGCAAAACTTGCTACTAAAATATATGAAGATTCAGCATGAGTTGCAGTAATGTC